>JAGYNS010000300.1 GCA_018399655.1 Campylobacterales bacterium | reverse complement strand
TACACTTCCTTGTGTGCATCCAACTATACAATACTCATCTTCTATGCTTAAAACAACCCCTGCACTATTTTGTGAATTATTTTCACATAGTAAACACTCTTTGATCTTAAGTCCTGAATCCAAATAGATATCTGGCCATGACTTGTATGCTTTGTACTTTGTATACAAATCTTTTGCATCACTAAAATCAACTTTTCCATAAGCTTTTTTTACTTTTCCACACAAAGAGATCTCTGTTTTGTTTTGTTTTTTAGGTTTGAGTTTTTCAAAATCATCTAAAACCTCAAGTGTAAGTTTTGCTGCTACTTTTGAGAGCTTTTCAAAAAGCTCACCCACAACCATATCATCGGAGATTTTACAATATTTATATCCTAATATATCTCCACTGTCAAGTCCCACATCCATAAGCATAGCAGTAACTCCTGTATAGGTGTCGTTATTGAGAATTGCTTGCTGAATTGGACTAGCCCCTCTATATTTTGGAAGAAGTGAAGCATGCAGATTGATACAAGGTGCAATATTAAGAATAGTTTTTGGTAAAATTTGTCCATACGCTGCAACAATAATCACATCAGGCTTAAGATCTTTTATTTGCAGATCAATATCTTTATCTTTGAGACTTTGGGGCTGGTGGATTGGGAAACTATATCCATTTTCTATCGCATATTTTTTGATATCGGGTGGGGTTAATATCTGTTTTCGTCCAACTGGCTTATCTGGCTGGGTATACAGTGCAACAATATTATCGTACCCTTGCTCTAAAAGCTCATTAAAAATCGTTGTAGCATAATCAGGTGTCCCCATAAAAAGTATTCTTGAGTTTTTATCCATTTGTTTGTCCATTTTGAAAAAGTGTTCCACTTTTATGTATATTTTTGAGTAAAAACTCTTTAGCAACTTGCAGATCAAATCCACTAGTTAAAAACATCTTTTTATTGTTTTTGATTAAAAAATCTGCTGCTTTGAGTTTTGTAACTATTCCCCCTGTGGCAAATTCACTATTGGCACTGTGAGCTTGTTCTAAAAGAATAGGGTCTATATGGTTTACAACTTTTTGTAATTTTGCCTCTTTATTTTCATGAGGATTTTGATCATAAAACCCATCAATATCTGTTAAAATAGTTAAAAGCTCTGCATCAAAATAGTGTGCGATGTATGCTGAAAGTTGATCATTGTCTCCAAAAAGCTCTTCAACTGCTGTCACATCATTTTCATTTATGATTGGTACCACATTGTGAGACAATAAAGTACCCATAGCATCTCTTGCATATTCCAGTCTTGTATTATCACTAAAAAGTGTCGCTTCTAAAAGCACTTGTGAACACACAATATCATACTTAGCAAATTCAGTTCTATAAGTATGCATTAAAAGCGGTTGCCCAATAGAGGCCAAAGCTTGTTTGTTGGCTAAAATATTTTTATCAAGTTGCAGTTGAGTATAACCAGCAGCGACTGCCCCAGAACTTACGAGTATAACCTCATATTGTGTTTTTAGTTGGGAGATAAACTCTACAAGGTTATCAAGCCTTCTGTGAGCTAGTTTCCCATTTTGTGTTAAAACAGCTGAGCCAACTTTTAAAACTACTCTTCGCATTTGTCCCTACTTATAAGATCATAGAGTGCATATTTTATAGATTCTATATTTTGTGAAGTAACTGAAGAGATTGGTAAAACAAAATATGGCTTGCTCTCATCATATCTGTTTATTTCGGTATCTTGTACAAAGTATCCCTTATCATCATC
>JAGYNS010000030.1 GCA_018399655.1 Campylobacterales bacterium | reverse complement strand
CAATGAAAATATTGATGCACATTTTGGAAGTGCTAAACAGTTTAATATCTATGATATATCTCAAGATAGTAGTGAGATATCTACAGTTATAAAAATTGAGCAAAAAGATGTGGACAATACTGTTGCCCTTTTAAAAGGGGTGGATATTGTTTATTTTGTCAATATTGGAGCAACCGCTGCTGCAAAAATCATCAATAGTGGAATTTTTCCTATTAAATACAAAGAAGTAGTAAGCATTGATGAAGAGATCAAAAAACTAAGCACTATGTTAGGGACAAAACCTGCCCCATTTATCAAAAAAATATTAGAAAAAAAGGCTGCATAATGGCAAATGAAGAAAATCTATTTATCAAAACTCTTATTGGTCAAGTGCGAGCTTTAGATCAGTTTGGAACATGGGCAAATAAAGATGATCGTGATATTTTAGAAGAAAAATATGTGAAAACAAAAGAGCAGCTCAAAGATATCCCAGTGATTGCAGATATAGATGAGATGCAAGTACAAGATATACGACTGATTTTTCAAGCGATCGCTTTGGCTTTTGAAACCAAAACAGGAGTTATGTGTAGCGTAGTTATGGAGATGAGCCATGAGGGATTTGGAAGAGCAGTGGTTATTGCAGATAAGATTGTTATATTGAACAAATTTTTCAAAGACGCTCATAGATATTCATTTAGAACTTATGAAGATCTGATCATTGAGGGTGATAAGATGCTAGAAAACGCAATGAAAATTTATACGGAGTACAAAAAATGAGTAAAATAGGAATATTTGTAGGAACCGCTGGTGGAACATCAATGAAAATAGCTGATGCTTTGGTAGAGGCTTTTGGTATAGATGAAGAGGATGTGATCAATATGGAAGAGGATTTTGATGATGTAGAGGATCAGATGCTTCAATATGACATTCTTTTTATTGGAAGTTCCACTTGGGGTCAAGGGGATGTTCACTTTTCTTGGGTTGATCCACAACTTGAGATTGAAGATGAGGAGTTTGACTTTAGTGGTAAAACGGTAGCCTTTTTTGGAGCAGGAGATTGCAAAAAGCATGGGGAACATTTTTGTAGTGCTTTAGGAAAACTTCACAAAACTTTTACCAAAGCTGGAGCTAAAGCCATTGGCTTTATTCCAAAAGATGGATATGAGTATGAATTCTCTTTGGCTGAAATGGATGGAAAACTTTGTGGTTGTGCTATTGATGAACACAATGAACCTGAAAAAACAGATGAAAGAATAGCTTTATGGATCGATTCTTTAAAATCTGAACTTGGACAATAAAAAAGGAATAGATTATGCAAACTAAACAGAAGTCATTGGATGAGTTTTATGAACTAACTGATGCGGAGGATTATTTTGATTTTTTCGAAATGGATTATGATCAAAGCTTAGTCAATGTCAAAAGATTTCATATCTTAAAAGAGTATGGAAGCTTGATAAAAACTGGTTTTGATAACCTTAAAGATCACGAGGAGAGACTTCTTGATTTTTTAAAATTTTCACTGCTTAAAGTATATGGAGATTTTAAAAATGGATATGCCCCAAGTGCTGCACAGGTTTGGGATATGTTTAAAGATGGAAAGCTTAGTGGCTGTGTTAGCTGTACTCCAACACCTGGAAATAGTTGTGGCTGCTAAGGAGTTCAAAGTTGACCCTGATATTGTCTTACGAGATAGTGTGACAGCCACACGATCTGGCAAAGATGAAGAGGAACCACTTTTTAAAGAGGGACAAAAAGTAGAACTTCTTGAAGATATAGTCAATGACGGTACTTATCCTCATTCAAAAATAGGTGAGCTGATGATGCCAAAAGGTGCCACTGGATATATCAAATCTATGGGTGAATTTTTACAGGTTATTCGAGTGTATGAGGTACATTTTATAGGTTCTAATATGGAATTAGAGATTATAGGATGCAGAGAACATGAACTCAAAGCGGTAGATGATGGATGTGACGATGAAACAACGCAGTCACCTTTGTTTCAAGCTATGATAGAAAAAAGAAAAATAGAACAACAAAATAAATCTTAAAAGGAGAAACAGTATGGCAAAAGTTATTTTTATGCATTTTGATGAGGCAACAGATGGAGTATATGATGCAAAGATAGGGGAACCAATCATTCGTCTAGCAAAAGAGAAAGGGGTTCCTATGGAAACTTCTACAGAGGATTATTCAAAGTGTTTGATTTGTGTAGAAAACTTAAGTGATGAAGAGCCTACAAGCTATATGGAAGATGAAGAACTTGATCTTTTAGTAGAGTTTGGAGCGATCACAAAACAAGAAGCAGAGCAGTGTCAACAGTACACAATTAGTCCAAAAGTAAGAATAGCACCAATGATGTTGATCAAAGGTGATATTTTAGTAAAACCATATAAAAAATAAGGAGAACAAAAATGACAACTAGAGTAGAGATTATTAATGATTTTTTAGCGATCAATGTAAAAGAGGGAAGTACGATTCAAGATATCGTAGAGGCAAGTGGTTCAGCACTTCCTTTTGGTTGTAGAGATGGTGAGTGTGGTACTTGTGTAGTTGAAGTAGAACAAGGGATGGAATTTTTGTCAGATAAAACAGACAAAGAGGTAAAGGTGCTTAAAGAGATATGTTCTGGAACATGTACTCCAAACTCAAGACTTTCTTGTCAAATGAAAATTGCAAAACCAAATGGTGTAGTAAGACTCAAATACTAATTGTATAAATTTCATACAATAAATTGTACTGCAAAAGTTTTCTTTGTGGTACAATTTTTTTATGAATAATATACGACTCAATGTAAAACAAAAACAATCTTTACAACTGTCACTCAAGACTTGGTTGCCACTATTGCAAGCACCACTTCAAGAGCTTGATACTCTATTTAAAGAGTACTCATATGAAAATCCTTTTTTAGAGGTAAACTCACACTTTGAATCAAACAATTTTACTAGCCGATCTATAGGAGGGGATGAAAATAGTAACGATAAAAGAGGTTTTATAGAGAATATGAGTATCTATCATGAATCTATTTATGATAAAATAGATGAGCAAATTTCTGCTCCACTCTTTCCCACTCCAAATTCTCAAAAAGTAGCTCATGAGATTTTATTTATGATCAATGATGAGGGGTATTTTGAAGGGGATATAGAAAAAATAGCTATCAAATGTAGCGTAACAGCTGATTTTGCAGAGAGTATTCGTCAAAGGTTTAAATATATTGAGCCTATTGGAGTAGGAGCATATGATCTAAAAGAGTCTTTTTTATTTCAATTAAGTGAAATAGAGATGGACCGATCTCTAGAGGAGCTTGTAAAAAAAATAATAAGCAATCTTAAAAATATAGATAAGTATTGTACCCACCACCGTTTTGAAGATGCAAAAAATATAATTAAAAAGCTTAAAACTCCCCCTGCAGTTGAATATTTGGCAGATCAGCCTTATGTGATCCCTGATTTTTTTGTAGAGGTGGATGACGATATACGAATCAAGATCAATAATAGCTATTATCCAGATATAGTAGTAAGTGATCCATTTAAAACAAAAAACTCTCAAATCAAAGAGAAACTTAAAGAAGCAAGAGATTTGGTCAATCTTTTAGAGCTTCGAAAATCAACCCTCTATAAGCTTATTTTACTTATTGTAGAAAAACAAATAGGATTTTTTATAGGGAGTGAACTCAAACCTCTCACCATGTCTGAGATTGCCAATGAACTAGGCTTTGAAGAATCCACTATCAGTCGAGCCGTTTCAAACAAATATATTAAATGCTCAAGAGGTACCTATGCTTTGAAATATTTTTTTACCAATGCAGTATCAAAAAACCTCTCCTCTTCTGAGATCAAAAACTATCTTTTAAGTGTGATAGAAAGCGAAGATCATCTTGAGCCTTATACCGATCAAGACCTTGTGGAGATGGTTCAAAAAAGATATGGAGTTGATATGGTAAGAAGAACCATTACAAAATATAGAAAGCTTTTAGATATCTCCTCTTCAAAAGAGAGAAAGAAGATATATAAGCTACAAGCCTAATTTAACTTCAGATAAAAAAAATTTCAATATAATATCGCTATGAAAACAAAAATAGCACAGATCAAACATGAAATAGCAAAAAAAATAATAGGTCAAGAGCATATGGTAGATGCTCTTTTAATAGGATTGTTTACCAACGGGCATATTTTGCTTGAAGGGGTTCCAGGACTTGCAAAAACCACTACGGTGAATACTTTATCAAAAGCTTTAAATCTTGATTTTAAAAGGGTACAATTTACCCCTGATCTGCTTCCAAGTGATATCATTGGGGCACAAATCTATGATATGAAACAAGGTGAGTTTAAAATCAAGCATGGTCCAATCTTTACCAATCTGCTTTTAGCTGATGAGATAAATAGAGCTCCAGCAAAAGTACAATCAGCTCTTTTAGAAGTGATGGCTGAGAGGCAAGTGACTATTGCAGAGCAAACCTACAAAATAGAAGATCCTTTTTTAGTCCTTGCGACCCAAAATCCAGTAGAGCAAGAGGGAGCTTACAATCTTCCTGAAGCACAGCTTGATAGATTTATGTTTAAAATCATAGTTGGATACAATACAAAGCAGGAAGAATACCAAATAGCAAAAAGTGCAGCAACTTCAGCTATAAACACCATCAATGCTATATTAGATAAAGAAGATATCAACACTGTCAAACAAGAAGTTGAAGAGGTTCATATCGATAAAGAGCTTGAGGAGTATATTGTTGATCTTATTTTTGCGACAAGATATCCTGAACAATATGGCTTAGAAGAGATAAAAGAGTATATTAGCTTTGGAGCAAGTCCAAGAGCTACTATTGATATGTTTAAAGCGGTCAAAGCAAGAGCATATATACGAGGCAATGAGTATGTAACCCCTATCGATATAGCCCTTTGCATTAAAGATGTTTTAAGACATAGACTTATTTTGAGTTATGAAGCGATGGCCAGTGATATTACTGCTGATCAAATCATACAAAAGATTTTAGAAAAGATACAAGTACCATAATTACAAAAGTGACAGATAAAATGCTAGAGGATAGATCAATACATTGAGATATCTATAAAGAAAATTATACTCTAAATTATAAGGGATAAGATCACTTATATCTTCATCATTATCAATTTTTGTACATAGATGCAATCGAAAACTAATATCTACAAATTTAAAATCAAAATCAAACATATAAAAGATATATGTTTAAAACTATCAACTTCATAATGATAAACTAATAGGATAATAGGTGCAAGAGGTGTAGGAAAACAACATATATTTTGCAGTATCTTGAGAGTTTAGATCTACCAATAAGAAAAACTTTTATATAAGTGTAGATAACCTCAATATTTCAGGAGTATCATTACTTGAGATTGCAGTGAGTTTCACTTTTGGGTGGTTCTATTTTAGCAATAGATGAGATATATAAGTACTGTAAGATTTTGAGATAGAACTCAAACAAATCTATGATATGTATGATCTAAAAGTTATTTTCTCTGGCTCATCAGCTATAAACTTAGAACACTCAAAAAGTGATCTTAGTCGTAGAGCTGTTTTATATAGAATCAATGGCTTATCCTATAGAGAGTTTTTAGAGATAAAATTAGATAGAAAATTCCATCATACATTAATAGATATATTAGAAAACCATCAAGATATACAGTTTATAAAGATTTTAAATCATTAAACTTAGAGTTTGGAGTTATATTTACAGTATGGATTTTATCCATTTTATTTTCAAAATCAAGATACCTATAATATAAAACTTAATGAAACTATCAATACTGTAATAGAAGTAGATATACCCCTCTGTATTTAGTATAAAAGAGGAAAATATTGTAAATCTAAAAAAGCTTACGAAATATATATGTGAATTCAAACCTTTAAACTTAATATAAAAGAATTAAGTGCAAAATAGGTGTTGATAGAGATACTCTATATCACTATATGGAGACAAATAGAGGGAAAATACTCAATATTCTAAGATCAAAAACAAAAAGGTGATAATATATTTTTAAAACCAGATAAAATCTATCTCACACATAAATCTCAATTATAGAAATATTGTGAAATCAAAATTAGGACCATAAGAGAAATATACTTTGCAAATCAATTATGTGTATTCATACTCTTTCAATACCATCAAAAGGTGACTTCTTTGTAGATGACAGATATTATATAGAAGTGTGGAAAGATAAAAGCTATAATTCAAATCAAAGATATCAAAACAACTATATAGTAGCCGATGATATTGAGATAGGTTTTAAACAAAATACCTTATGGTTATTTGGTTTTTTGTATTGACAACTGCTATTAAAGCCTAGTTACCTTAATTTAAAGCAATGAAAGAAAAAAGTTCCAGGATATAAAAGAACATTTATATATCTGTACACTAAATTACATTCAATATCTATAGGTACAAGTGTAGAAATATCCTCATTATTATCAATTTTTTACATAAATTCAACCGAAAACTTATCAACAAATTTCAAGATAATAATCATATTCATCAAGAAACCATAATTATTCAAAGAGATAGCCAGATAAATAGCAAAAATAAAAGTAGGATTAAGGAGAAAATAAAAATATTTTTCTTGTAGATATAACTGTTTCTATTACCCTACAAAAAGTATCCGCTTTTTTGCCAATTTGACTCAAACAACTCCAAAGAGATAAAAACAATGATAAGAAAATAGATTGTTTCAAAGTGTCAATAAAAGAGAGGAGTCTCTTTATTATTTTCTACACTAAATGGAACTTTGTTTCGATAAATACCTGTACCAACTGGTATAGTTCTTCCAATAACAATATCTTCTTTAAGGTCAGTTAATAGATCCATTTTTTGAACCAATAGCAGCCTCTGTAAGAACCCTTTGTGGTCTCTGAATGATGACTGAGATGATATCACTATCTGAAGTTACTGCCATTTTGTAATCCCCACAATACTGGTTCAGCAATAGCAGGTTCCCTACCTATTTTAGTATTCTCTCATTTCACACAAATCTTTTTAGAGATCATATCCCCTACAACAAATTTTGTATTCCTGGGTCTACAATATTTTACCTGTCTTGACGAAGCATTTGAGATAAAATAACTTCAATATGTTTATCAGCAATATTTACCCCTTGTCCTCGGTATACCCCTTGAACTTCTGCAACAATAAATTCATTTAACGCTTTATTTCCTAAAATTTTCAAAATATCATGTGAAGCGATTTGTCCATCAGTTAATTGCTCTCCTGCATGAACAAACTCTCCATCTCTTACTAGAATATTTTTATCTTTTGTGATTAAAAATTCATCTTTATTTCCAACATCATCAGTGATGATCAATCGCACTTTATTTCTCAGTGGTTTTCCAAAGCTTACAACTCCATCAAATGTTGCAAGAACTGCAATATTTTTTGGTCGTCTTGCTTCAAAAAGCTCACTTACTCGTGGAAGACCTCCAGTAATATCTGAAGATTTTGATACCGCTTTTGGTGTTTTTCCTAAAATATCAGCAATATCAACTTCATCCCCTTCATTTACAAAGATAGAAGTTTTTGGCTCAAGTACATAACTTTGTACTTTTTTATCTTTTCCAACAACGACAATTGCTGGTTTGTATGCTGATGGAATATATTCATTTACCACTAGCTTTGAAGTACCTGTAAGCTCATCATATGCTTCACTTACAGTGATCCCTGGAATAATATCTTCAAATGAAACTTTACCAGCTTCTTGTGAAATAGTAGGGTTTGCATACGGATCCCATTCAGCAATTACTACATGAGCTTCCGTTTGAGGTTTTGCTAAAATTGTAGTACTTTCTACTTGTGTATCATCAGCTACTTCTATCACAGACTCTCTAGCGATATAGTGTCGTATTGCTTCTCTATCTTCACTATCAACAATCACGGCAAAAAGACCTTTTTGAGTTACTACTTCACCCTCTTTGATATCTTTATATCTCTCAAGATAGTCACCTTTTAGTTTAAAATATTTTACTTGCCCTTTTGCTTCAGACTGAATCGTTTTTGTCACAGGAGATCCATCTGCTACTTTAAGTACAGATGCATAAGGGATTCGTGAAGGTACATTCCAACCATCTTTAATGATCTCAACAATTGAATCAAACTCATCAACTGTATCACCATCGTTATATGGTATATAAATTTTCCCTTCTATTTTACCACTAACCCCAGCTAGCTCATTTGGTTTTGCCACATCATTTCTTCTAAAATAATATCGCTTTTTCTCCTCATCTCCTTGAATCGTTATAATCACCTCTTCATGGGTATTTTCAATAGTTATGATCCCTTTAAATGGAGCATTGATTTTTGGCTCAACCAATAAAATTGCTGCATTTCTTCGGTTGGCAATAATTTGCTCACCTTTTTTATTTTCATATGTTTGAATATTATAGTACCGTACAAAACCTTCTTTTGAAGCTCTTAGCTCTTTTTCCGCTTGAGTTGCACTCGCTGTCCCCCCAACATGGAATGTTCGAAGAGTCAGCTGTGTTCCTGGCTCACCAATTGATTGAGCTGCAAGTACCCCAACTGCTTCTCCTGGGTTTGCTTTTCTTTGCTCACCTAGGTTTAGCCCATAACATTTCGCACATAAAGTGTTTGGTGCTTTACATGTAAGTGGTGTTCTAATAACTGCAGATTTAACTCCAGCTTCTGATATCACCTTTGCATCCTCTTCTGAGATCAATGTCCCCTCTTGAAACAGTATCTCATTTGAAATTGGATCAACGATATCAGCGGCAAGTACTCTTCCTGTAACTCTCTCTTCAAGTGACTCAATAAGCTCATTTCCATTGACAATGTCAGCAATCTCAATCCCCTCATGTGTTCCACAATCTTCAAGGTCAATTCTTACATTTTGAGATACATCAATAAGCTTTCTTGTTAAGTACCCAGCATTTGCTGTTTTTAAAGCGGTATCCGCAAGACCTTTTCTCGCACCGTGAGTAGAGATAAAGTACTCAAGTACATTTAGACCCTCTCGGAAGTTCGAGATAATTGGTGTTTCAATAATCGATCCATCTGGCTTTGCCATAAGACCCCTCATACCTGCAAGCTGTCGAATCTGAGCTGAAGAACCCCTAGCTCCTGAGTCTGCCATCATATAAATAGAGTTAAACCCATCTTTATCTGTTTGCACTAGTTCCATCATTTGACTTCCAAGCTTATTGTTCAGTGCTGTCCAGATATCAATAATTTTATTGTATCTCTCTTGCTCCGTTAAAAGCCCTTGATTAAATTGTTTTTGAACCTCAATAACCTCTTTTTTAGCAATAGCTACATGCTCCCCTTTTGCTTCAGGGATAATAATATCAGTAATCGAAATAGAGATACCCGCATCTGTTGCATATTTAAAACCTAGGTCTTTTAAGTTATCTAAAAATCTAGGTGTTACTTTGTAACCACCATGCTTATAGATATAATCAACCAATACCCCAATATCTTTTTTCTTTAATACCTTATTCCAGTATGATAAAGGGACAAAATCTGGAAGAATATCCTTAATAATCATTCTTCCTACAGTTGTTGTTACTAGTTGACCATCAATCAAAGTTCTAATCTTTGCATGAATATTTACTTTTTTCATCTCTAAAGCCATTATCGCTTCATTGAGTCCTGAAAATACTTTATGCTCCCCTATTACCCCATTTTTTTCAAGTGAAAGATAATAGATACCCAAAATCATATCTTGAGAAGGAACTGCAATTGCTCTACCACTTGCTGGTAGTAGAATATTCATAGAACTCATCATCAAAACTTTTGCTTCTGAAACCGCTTCTTGTGACAATGGAACATGCACTGCCATTTGATCCCCATCAAAGTCCGCATTAAACGCCGCACACACTAATGGGTGAAGCTGGATCGCTTTTCCCTCAATAAGTATTGGATGAAACGCTTGAATTGAAAGCTTGTGAAGTGTTGGAGCACGATTCAATAACACTGGATAATCTTCAACAATCTCCGCAAGACACTCCCAAACCTCATTGGTTTGAGCCTCAATCAATCTTTTTGCAGATTTTAAAGTGGTTGAGTATCCTCTCTCTTCAAGTTTTGCCATAAGATGTGGCTTAAATAATTCAAGTGCCATCTTCTTTGGAATACCACACTGATCCATTCGAAGTTTTGGACCAACAACAATTACAGATCTTCCTGAAAAGTCAACCCTTTTCCCAAGTAAGTTTTGTCGAAATCGCCCTTGTTTCCCTTTAATAATCTCTGAAAGTGACTTAAGAGGTCTTTTATTTGCCCCTTTTACTGCATTAGCTGTTTTTGCATTATCAAAAAGTGCATCCACCGCTTCTTGAAGCATTCTCATCTCATTTCGAATAATAATTTCAGGTGCATCAAGTTCAGTTAGTCTTTTTAGTCTATTATTTCTATTTATAACTCTTCTATAAAGATCATTTACATCTGAAACTGCAAATTTACCACCATCAAGTGCAACAAGCGGTCTCAAATCTGGTGGAAGAACAGGAAGTGCTGTAAGCATCATCCACTCAGGTCTATTTCCACTATTGATGAAGTTTTCTACTACTTTTAATCTTTTTACAAGTGTTTTTTTCTTTGCTTCAGATTTTGTAGCAGCCATATCTTCTTTGAGTGCTTCAAGGAGTGCAACAAGATCAAGACCTTTTAAAAGTTGTTGTACAATCGTTCCACCCATACTTGCTTCAAATCCAGTATGTCCATAATTCTCTTCAATACTTCTGTATTGCTCTTCATTTAAAATATCAAACTTTTGAACCGCCTTTGCAGACTCACTGTCATAAAAAGCTTCCCCTGGATTACTTACAATATATGCTTCATAATATAATACTCTTTCAAGATCTTTTAGCTTTACCCCTAAAAGTGTCCCTATTCTACTTGGAAGTGAGCTTACCATCCAAATATGAGCAACAGGAGCCACAAGGTCTATATGTCCCATTCTGTGTCGTCTTACTTTTGAAGAGGTTACTTCAACTCCACATTTTTCACATACAACACCATTGTATCGCATCTTTTTGTATTTTCCACAAATACACTCATAATCTTTTACTGGTCCAAAAATTTTGGCACAAAAAAGTCCATCTCTTTCAGGTTTGAGTGTTCTGTAGTTGATTGTTTCTGGCTTTTTTACTTCACCACTTGACCATGAAAGTATTTTTTCAGGACTCGCAAGTTTTAGTTGAAATGCAGAAAAATCGGTTGGCTTTTCTAACTCTTTAATCTCTATTGGCTTTAATATTGTTTCGTTGTTACTCATTCTCTACACCCTCTTCAAAAATTTCTACATCAAGACCTAATGCTTGAAGCTCTTTTGTTAATACAAAAAATGTCTCTGGAACACCTGAAGTTGGAACATTTTCCCCATTGGCAATAGCTTTAAATGCTCGGGTTCTCCCTTCTACATCATCTGACTTGGTTGTCAGCATCTCTTTAAGAACAGCGGTTGCACCATACGCTTCTAGTGCCCAAACCTCCATCTCTCCAAATCTTTGACCACCAAAGAGTGCTTTACCACCAACTGGTTGTTGTGTTACAAGTGAGTATGGTCCAGTAGATCTTGCGTGAACTTTTTCATCAACAAGGTGATGAAGTTTTAACATATACATCACACCTACATTAACTCGCTCTGCCATTTTTTCACCAGTCATCCCATCATAAAGAACAGTTTTTCCATCTGTATCCATTTTTGCTAACTCAAAAAGTTTATCAAACTCCTCTTGTTTTGCACCATCAAACACTGGAGTTGCAAATCGAACACCTTTTGACCAGTCTCTTCCATATTCAATAAGATCCTCATCACTCATTGATGTTAAAAGCTCTTTCGCATTCATCAATTTAGCAACATCGGCAATTTCGATCATTTTAGCTCGAAGATCTTTGACAAATGTTGCTTGTTTTTGATTGAACATCTCTTGAATCTCAAGTCCAAGTTTTTTACCAGCATATCCTAAGTGAACCTCAAGAATCTGTCCTATATTCATACGACTAGGAACCCCTAGTGGGTTAAGAATAACATCAACAGTACTTCCATCTTCCATATATGGCATATCAACTTGTGGTACAATATTTGAAACAATACCTTTATTACCGTGTCGCCCTGCCATTTTATCACCAACTTTTATTTTTCTTTTTGTTGCGATATATACTTTTACTTGCTTAATAACACCATTTGGTAAAATATCATCATGCTCTAAAATAGCTAGTTTCTCTTCATGGTTTTCTCTTAAAGTAGCTTTCTCTTTAATAAAGTGATCTTTGATCTCATTGAATCGTTTCTCAACATCTTTTTCAAAAGATGCAAATACTTTTTTCAATGCAAATCTATTGATCCCATCAATATCAGCTTCAGTAAGCTTTTCACCTTTTTTAAACTCTTTTCCATTGATCTCTAGGTCTCGTTTGAGCTCATTTTTTGCAATAAGATCATTGATCTTTAAAGTCTCTTCTCTATCTAGCATTAAAAGCTTATCGTGATGTTCTACCTCTAAAGCATCTTTCTCTTGCTTGATTGTAGCAAGGGCTCTTTCATCTTTTTCATACCCTTTTTTCGTGAACACTTTAACATCAACTATAACCCCTTCCATTGAAGCTGGGCAATACATAGATTTATTGATCACATGTCCCGCTTTTTCACCAAAAATGGCTCTTAATAGTCTCTCTTCTGGAGTTGGCTTTATCTCCCCTTTTGGAGTTACTTTTCCAACCATGATCATCCCAGGTTTGATGTAAGTTCCAATTTTTACAATACCACTTTCATCAAGGTGCTCTAAGTTTTCACTTTTTACCCCTGGAAGATCTCTTGTGATCTCTTCATTTCCATGTTTAAGTTCTCTTGCTTCCACCTCTTTTTCATAAATATGAACAGAAGTTAAAGCATCCTCTTTGATAAGTTTTTGAGATAATACAATCGCATCTTCGTAGTTGTATCCATTCCACGGCATAAAGGCAACAGTTGCATTGATACCAATAGCCAACTCCCCTTTGTCCATAGAAGGTCCATCTGCTATTACTTGTCCAACTTGGATAAACTGACCCATTTTTACCACTGGTGTTTGAGTAAAAGTTGTGTTGTTGTTAGTTCTACTATTTTTACTTAATGTGTAGTGATCTATAAACCCACCCTCATCATCTTCACCTTTGATAAAGATATTTTTCGCATCACATTTTTCAACAATTCCAGCTCTTTTTGCTTTTATACTAGCCCATGAGTCTCTTGCTACTGTTTTTTCTAACCCCGTTCCTACAAATGGAGCACTTGGTTTTAAAAGTGGCACTGCTTGACGCATCATATTTGACCCCATTAAGGCTCTATTGGCATCATCATGCTCTAAAAATGGGATCAATGAAGCTGCAACACCCATAACCATAGCACTTGAGATATCAATAAGATCAACTCTTGAACTCTCAATAAGCATAATCTCACCATCAATTCTAGCTTCCGTTAAAGGCTCAGCAATCTTTCCATCTTTGGTAAGTTTTGTAGATCCTGGGGCAATTACTTTCCCCTCTTCTTGAGTTGCTGTGTAATACTCAATATCATCAGTCACTTGACAATCTACAACTTTTTTATATGGAGTTTCAATAAATCCTAGATCATTTACTTTTGCAAATGTTGAAAGGGTATTGATAAGACCAATGTTTTGACCCTCTGGAGTCTCAACTGGACAGATTCTTCCGTAGTGAGTAGGATGAACATCCCGTACTTCAAATCCAGCTCGCTCTTTTACAAGACCACCTTCACCAAGTGCACTTAGTCTTCTTTTATGAGTTACTTCAGATAATGGATTGGTTTGATCCATAAATTGTGACAACTGACCAGAAGTGAAAAACTCTGTAATCGTAGAAGTGATCATTTTAGAATTGATCAAATCGTGAGGCATAAGATCTTCTAATGTACCACTTAATGTAGTCATCTTGTCTTTGATCGCTTTTTGCATCTTGATTAAACCTGCATGAAGCTCATTTGATAAAAGCTCACCAATAGATCGAATTCTTCTATTTCCTAAGTGATCTCTATCATCCACATGACCATGTCCAGCTTTTACTTTAATAAGATATTTTACTGTTTTGATAATATCCTCATGGGTTAATACTGTTACATACTCTGGGACTTTTACATCCAGCTTATGATTCATCTTCATCCGTCCAACTTTTGTTAAGTCGTATCGCTCTGGATCAAAGAATAGTTTTTTGATAAACTCTTTTGCCGCTTCTTTTGTTACAGGCTCCCCTGGTCTCATCACTTTATAAATACGAATAGCACAAAGATCATTTTCATCATCAAGTTGCTCTGTTTGTCTTAAAAGCTTAATAGATTCAGTATCTGCTTTAAAAGCATTGATGATAGATTCATCAACCCCATCACCTAAGTCATTGGCAATATCAAATGATTCAAATCCAAGATCAAGAAGCTTTTTAAGTTTAAGGTCATCAAGATTTGTTAAAGCATCATATAATACCTCTCCAGATTCTGGATCAAAAATTGTTGATGCTGTATGTCTCTCCATTAAAAGTTCTACTGGATACTCAACAAATTTCAATCCACCCTCTTCTAATGCTTTTGCTTTTCTAATTGTAAGCCGTTTTCCAGCTGCTACTATTAGGTTTCCTTTATCATCAATCAGGTCATACTCAACTTTTCCAGTAAACTCTTCAGCGATAAACTTTGTTAAGAATTTATTATTTTTTACTTTGATATTTACTATTGGATAAAATTGTTTGATAATCTCCTCTTTAGAATACCCTAAAGCTCGAAGCATAATTGTAATAGGAACTTTTCTTCTTTTATTGATCCGTACATATAAAATATCTTTTGCATCATATTCAAAATAAAGCCATGACCCACGATCTGGGATAATTTGCCCTGTATAAATAAGTTTATTTGAAACAGTTGCCGCTTCCTCTTCTTTAAATATAACCCCTGGAGATCTATGAAGTTGATTGACAACTACTCGCTCAACTCCATTGATAATAAATGATGTTCTATCTGTCATTAAAGGGATCTCTCGAATATACAAAGATTGCTCTTTGATATCTTTGACCCCAGTTCTTTCACCAGTTTTTTCATCAAGGTCCCAAAGAGTTAATCTAATATTTATTCTTAATGGAACTGAATAAGTAAGCCCTCTTACCATAGACTCATCTTCAGTATATTTTGGCTTCCCAACTTCAGAGCTTACATAATCAAGTGTAAACCTATTTTGAATATCATTTATAGGAAATGATTGTTTGAATACCTTTTCAATGCCTGCAGTTGTTCGATCTTGGGCATTCACCATTAAAAAATTGTCGTAACTATTTTGTTGTAATTGTAATAGATTAGGGATATCGATATTTTGTGGACTTTTTCCAAAGTCGACTCGTAGTCTATTTCCAGATTGCAATGAGTTTAACATAGTAACCTTTCATTATGTTGTATATTAGTTCTATATTCCAAAAAATATATGCAGTTTTACATCCTAACCTATGTTTGGGTAAATGCCATACATAGGTTAAAAAGCAAATTTACTTTAAACGACGAATGCTCTGTAAAAATACAGAGCATTTTTTGTGTCATTATTTAGGGTTTAAATAGATTATTTTAATTCTACTTTTGCTCCAGCAGCTTCAAGTTTCTCTTTAGCAGCCTCTGCATCTTCTTTAGAAGCTCCCTCTTTTACAATTGCTCCAGCTTCTTCAGCCATAGCTTTTGCTTCTTTTAGTCCAAGACCAGTGATTGCTCTGATCTCTTTAATTACATTGATCTTTTTAGCACCTGCATCAACGATAACTACATTGAATTCAGTTTGCTCTTCAGCAGCTTCAGCAGCTCCACCAGCAGCAGCTCCACCAGCAACCGCTACAGGTTGTGCAGATACACCAAACTTTTCTTCAAACTCTTTTACTAATTCAGAAAGCTCTAATACGCTTAATCCTGAAATATACTCTAAAACATCTTCTTTAGATATTGCCATCTCATTTTCCTTTATTTCATTTTAATATTATTTACAAATTTTCAATTAAAAATTAAAAATTCAACATTCAAAATTAGCTTATGCAGCCTCTTCTTCTTTTTTCTGTCGTAATGCATCAAGACCAATTGTAAAGTTAG
>JAGYNS010000003.1 GCA_018399655.1 Campylobacterales bacterium | reverse complement strand
AGCAGTACAACAAGGGATAGATGACCTTTTAGATCATGGTTTAGTGACAAACTTCACAGGGGTAAATATCTGGATAGATAATAAATACTATGAGCAAGTGGGTCAAATAGAGATGCTTCGAATTGCTATTAATACTTTAGAGAATAATCTTGCAAGAAATAGAGGAACAGGTGGTGCCAATAAATATCTTGTACAGGCACGATCAGATATCTATGCGGATTATACCCTTCCTATTTTTACAAGCTACACCACAAGACTCAAACAAACGAGCAAAAATATTGATAAGTACCTCCAAATACTTCAAGAGGATAGCAATAAAGCAATGAACAATAAAAGAGCAGTATTTATCGTAAACTCTGATAATCTTGCAGAGGTACTTGATAAACTTAAACAACAGCTTCAAACCAATATTATGCTCAAGCAAACATTTTTTACAGGGGATGATAAGTTTTATAGACTCAAAGGGAATCTTATAGCTATGTATAAGTTTTTAAAAGGGATCGATACTGACTTTAAAGATAAAATGGTAGATAAAACCTCTTATGAGGAAAATTTTGTACCACTTCTTGAGCAGATGGAAAAAGCTATAGGGCAAAACCATTTAGTGATATTAGAAACTTTTGGTCACATCTCAAAACTTGAAAAAGAGGTAAACTTAATAGCACAAAAATTAGGGGAGCTTAGAGACAAACTAAGAAATGGATAAGATACCTTTTGGTGGCTTTTTTAGTTATGTCGATAAAGATATTTTACAATAAGCTCTTCTAGCCCACTTTGAAGAGTCGTATCAAAGCTTTGAAGAGTTTGTTTACACTTTAATGCAAGTGTATCGGCACTTTTTATAGCACCCTCAAGTCCTAAAAGATTGACAAAAGAGTTTTTCCCCTCATCATTTGAGGTGGTTTTCCCTGCTTCCTCTTCACTTTGTGTTTCATCGATAATATCATCTTGGATTTGAAAAAGTAGCCCCATATCAATACCAAATTGGTAGAGTTTCTCTTGGGTTTTTAGATCAAGATTCGCAATAATTGCTCCCATTTTTAAACTTGCAGCTATAAGTTTTGCTGTTTTATGGATATGCAAAAATTCCAACTGATCAAGTTTCAGTGGTGTATTTTCAAAATAGCAATCGATCGCTTGACCGATAATCATCCCATCGATTCCACCATCACTACTTAAAACTTTAATAAGCTCTATTTTTAAATCATTACTAAGGGGTGCTTGGGATAGTAAGTAAAATGCATGGGTATTGAGTGCATCACCCACAAGTATAGCTGTCACTTCATCATATGACTTATGTAGTGTTGGATAGCCTCTTCTTAAGTCTGCGTTGTCCATAGAGGGCAAATCATCATGAATAAGTGAGTAGGTGTGAAGATACTCCACTGCTAAAGCAACAGGGAGGGCATTTTTTAATAAAAGTGGTGCAATAGCCTCTACAACACCTAAAATAAGCAAAGGGCGAAATCTTTTTCCTCCAGCAGTAAGCATCTCACCCAATGCTTTTTCAAAATTTGGGTGAAAAGTATCTGACTTTGGGAGGTTTTCTAGAAGGTAGTGTTCAAACTGTTCTAGGGTATTATGAGTTGTTTGCAAATGGATTCATCCCACCCATCATATTCATAGCCATAGATTTCTTTGCTTCATCACTTTGTCTGATAACATCATTCATGGCACTAATAAGCAATATTTGTAAAGAGTCCTTATCTTCTAGAAGGGAATCATCAATCTCAAGATCAATCACTTCTGAATTTCCATTGATAGAGAGCTTTACCATCCCTCCACCAACACTTGAAGAGAATACTTTTTTTGCACCCTCTTCTTTTGCTTTTTCAGCCATCTGCTGTACTTGTCCCATCATCTGGTTCAAGTCAATTTTACTAAGATCAATCCCGTCAAACATTACTTATCACTTCCTATTAATTCATTGGTAATCTCAACAATATCGTTATTGTCATCAACATGAACAACTATTGGTTTATAGTTTTCAAGTTCATTTTCTTGGTATGAAGCATAGGCTATGACAATGATCTTATCACCTATTTCTACTTTTCTAGCAGCTGCTCCATTGAGACACATATCTCTTGAACCTCTTTCCCCTTTGATCACATAGGTTGAAAATCGTTCACCATTATTTATATTTACGATCTCAACTTTTTGACCAACACGCAAGGCAGCTGCATCTAAAAGCTCTTCATCAATCGTTATAGAACCAACATAATTCAGATTGGCATCTGTTACACTTGCTCTATGAATTTTACTATACAACATATCAAATGTCATTTTTATCCTTACTATTTTGCTAAAGAAACAGGCTCACCCCAAAATTGCTCTGGGATGATATACTCTTCAACTGGGTTTCCACCAATTAAATGTTGATCTATGATTGTATCAATTTTCTCTTTTGTAAGCTGTACATACATATGATGTCCAGGCTCTACAAGCATCACTGGTCCCATTTGACATCTCCCTAAGCAACTTGTTCTTATAGGTTGCACTGGACCCATCATCCCTTTTTCCATCATTTTTTGTGCAAGGTGATTAAATAGATCTCTTGTTTGCTCATTTACACATGATGGTTTTGGCATACTAGGTGGTGAGCTTTGCTCACATTTAAATATATAAAATGTTGGCTGTGGTATCTGTGGCATTTCCATAGTTATAGTCCTTTTTTATTTCTTTTATTTGTGAAAATTTTTGAATTTTATCTCACTTTAGTTAAATGTTTCTTTAAGTAATTCTTGTACTATTTTTTTATCATTCAAAGGGAGATGCTTATCATAAATGATTTGATCCTCTTCATCCCCTTTACCTAGTACTAGTATAGCAGGTTTATTATATTTTTTCGATATCTCTATTGCTTTTGCAATGGCAACTTTTCTATTAAGCTCCACACTTAAGTGTTTCATTTCTTTACACCCTTGAAGTATATCTTCACATATTTGATCTGGATCTTCAAACCTTGGGTTATCACTTGTGATAATAATTTCCTTAGAATATCTTGCTGCTACTTGTCCCATTTGTGGTCTTTTTGTACGATCTCTATCTCCACCTGCTCCAAACACACTAATGATATCATAATCGGTAAAGCTTTCATATACTTTTTCCATCCCATCTGTTGTATGAGCAAAATCTATCACAATAAGTGGGTCACGGTGGACTATCTCCATTCGTCCAGCAACTCCACCAAAATTTTCTACCATATCACAAACTTCTTGAAGTGGTTTTTTAGTCAAAATATTTACAGCAGCTACTGCAGCAGTTAGATTATATACATTAAATAGTCCCATCATAGGTGAGGAGTAGTTTGCCATATTAGCAAAATGTTGTATTGCCACATGGAGACCATTTTTCAAGCTATATGCTGCCACTTTATAGGTTGCTGGGTTGTCTAATGCATATGCAAAAGCATTTTTCATTTTAAACTTAATATTTGGATCATCTTTATTGATAAGTTTTGGGGCATCATCTTGAAAAAAACTATTTTTTACATCAATATAATTTTGCAATGTTTTATGATAATCAAGATGATCTGCTGTGATATTGGTATGCACTTTTAAAGCAAAATTGAGCCCCTCAATTCGCTCTTGCTCTATCGCATGGGAGCTTACTTCCATGATAAAATACTCGCACCCATTTTCAATCGCTTTTTGGATATGGTCAAAATTCCCAAGCTGTGTGGGGGTAGTCAAAGTGTATCCTTCCACTTTTTCATCATTGATAAAAAAGCCTCGTGTCCCTTGCAATGCTACTTTATATCCTAAATCCAAAAGAAGTGAATAGATCGCTGCGGTGGTAGTGGTTTTCCCATTTGTTCCAGTAACTCCAACTATTTTTATAGAACTTATATCAAACTCTTTTTGAAGATCATTACTTTGAATAAACTTTGTACAACCATTATCTTTAGCATCATCTATAAACTTTTCATTGTGCTTTGAGACAACAAAAGCCACCTCATGGGTGGCCTCTTTTGAGTTATCAGTATACTGTTTATTGTTGTGATTTATTATCAAGTTTTTTACTCTGCAATTTTTGATATAGTTTTACCAAATCCTCATCATAGGAGAAGTACTCATTGAATCCATCAAGATAGTTGTATGCTGTTTTATTAAAATTATTATCTATAAGGTTATTGATAAAATCCACTAGCTCCTCTTTTGTCGTAATAGCAACTTTGGTACTAAACATTATATCTTGATACGCTTCTTTAAATGATCCTCGTGTTTTGACAAGATCCATAAAGTCTTTATATTCAATAGCATTTAAAGATTCTACACTATTTGTAGATATCTCTTTTAGAAGTCCCATCATCTTTTCATTGTCACCATCATAGGCTTTAATAACATTTTGGACATACTCTACTGCTTTTTGTAGATCTTCCTCTTTTGAGATGATAAAATAGTCAAACAACCCTTGAGCCTTTTGGCTACTTTCCATCCCAATATCACATAATAAACTGTAGATTTGATATTCACTATTTGAAGGCTCTGCTGATAATACTTGTGAATATACAAATAGTGCTTTA
The DNA here is from genome assembly GCA_018399655.1 of Campylobacterales bacterium. GTDB lineage: Bacteria > Campylobacterota > Campylobacteria > Campylobacterales > Arcobacteraceae > JAIOSF01. The sequence continues at coordinate 35,407 of JAGYNS010000003.1, read as the reverse complement.
TCATACTGCTTATCACTAAACAATGAATGAGCTTGTTGTAATAATTCCTCTTTATTCATTTGGTATTTGATCCTCCATACCTTGTGGTACATTAATAATTTCAAGATCAGGGTGTATCGCTTCCCGTAGCTCTTTTTCTACAATAAACTTTAAAGTGCTCGAACTTGCACTACACCCTACACACGCCCCTTGAAGCTGTACAAATATTTTACCATCTTTTATCTTTTTTAACTCTATGGCTCCACCATCTTTGGCTAACATTGGGGAGATCTTACTTTGGATAATATTACTTACAGGTTGCTGTAAGTCTTCATCTGTAAATGGCATAGTCATATTTTATTTTCCTTTTTTCATCTTTTTACTTTTTTGATTTACTAAAAAAACTCCAATAGCAGTAAAAAACAGTATTACCCCTATAGTTACAAATATAAAACTTAAACTTACAGGCTCACTCATACAGCTACCACACCTTCACATCTTTCACAAAGCTGATCTTCAACTTGGGCTTTAAATTTCCAACATCGTGGACATTTATGTTGCACTGCTTTAAAAACCAAAAACTGATCCCCTTGAACAGTAAATTTCTCTACAACTTCCCCCTCATGGTTTTGCACAACGCTACTTACTACAAACCAATCTTCAGCTAAAGTGGTATCTAAAGCCAACACTTGCTCACTTTGAGTTACAATGATAAGTTCCAAAGTTGATTTGATCGTTTTATCTTTATTGAGTCGATCTTTTATCTCTGAAAACTTCCCCTTTGCTTCAACAAAATAGCTCTCATTAAAACTACTACTTACCTCTGGCAAATAATATTTTTCCATATCAAATAGATCTTTTGCATCCCCTTTGATAATTTTTGGAGCATGAGTGATTAACTCATCCATAGTATAGGTTAAAATAGGAGCTAGCGTTGTGATAAATGCTTTGGCTATCATCGCCATCACACTTACACTTGCATCTCTTTGAGTTGAATCTTTCCCATCACAATAGATCTTATCTTTGCACACATCGATATAGATATTTGAAAGGTCCGCTACTAAAAAGTGATTAAGCTTGTTAAGACCTCTACTAAAATCATATTCTGCAAAATCTTTATCAACACTTTCAAAAATATTTTTCGCTTTGTTTAATATCCAAAGATCAACTTCACTCATATCCTCAATTGGACTTAGTTTTTCTAACTCATGGACATTTCCAAGGAGAATTTTCCCTGTATTTCGTATCTTTCGATACTGCTCTGCCATCTGTTTTAAGATCCCATCAGATATTTTCAGATCACTTTGATAATCACTCATAGCAACCCACATTCTTAAAATCTCTGAGCCAAATTGTTTCATCACTTTATCAGGTGCAACTACATTTCCTTTTGACTTTGACATCTTCTCACCCTTAGCGTCCACTGTAAATCCGTGGGTCAATACAGACTTGTATGGCACATGCTCAGATGATGCTAAAGAAGTGAGCAATGAGGATTGGAACCAACCTCTATGTTGATCGCTCCCTTCAAGATACATATCTGCTGGAAAACTCCCTGCATCATAGTTTCCACTTCGAAGCACTGCATTTTGGGTACTTCCACTATCAAACCACACATCCAAAATATCCATAGTCTTTTCAAGATCTTCTGGATCAAGTCCACTTCCAGGGAATAAAAGATCTTTAATCTCCATATCATACCACGCATCACAACCTTTTTGCTCAAAGATCATCGCCACATAGTTTAATACTCTTTCATCATACACAATCTCATCTGTTTTTTTATTTCTAAAAAATGCAATTGGAACTCCCCAATCTCTTTGCCGCGAGATACACCAATCTGGACGATTTTCAATCATTGTTCGAAGTCTATTTCTCCCATGCTCTGGGAAAAATTGAACTTTTTCTATCGCTTCAAGAGCATTTTGTCTCAAAGTATTCCCTTGCTCCCCATACTCTTTATCCATAGCGATAAACCACTGTTTTGTCGCTCTAAATATAATTGGCTTATGGGTTCTCCAACAGTGCGGGTAAGAGTGGGTCATATCCTCTTTTTTAAGTAGTGCATCCCCTAAAAGCTCCAATATCCTGTCGTTTGCTTTAAAAACATTCACATTTAAAAACTCCTCAGGGTTTGGAAGAAGCTTTTCTCGTATAATTGTTTCATCATACGCCCCATTTGCTCCAACTGGCATAATCACTTCAAGTCCATACTTTAATCCAACTTTATAGTCATCCTCACCATGACCAGGTGCAGTGTGAACAGCACCAGAACCTGTGTCCATAGTTACATGATCTGCTAAAATCACTTTAGAATCTCTTCCATTGAGTGGATTGGTTGCTAGAGTATTTTCCAATAGATTTGGATCGATATCTTTCTCTATCTCTCCACTAATTACCCCATCCGCTTTGAGTGTTGCATAAAGTTTTTTAGCCACAATATAGTGATCAGAAGTTTGCACATACTCCTCTTCTGGATTGAGACAAATTCCAGTATTTGCTGGAAGTGTCCATGGGGTGGTTGTCCAAATAATAATACTTGTCTCAAGGTTTTGAAGTGGAAATGCTACGAAAATAGATGGTGAGACCTTATTTTCATACTCCACTTCTGCTTCCGCTAATGCTGTTTGAGCTGCCCAAGACCAATACACTGGTTTACTTCTTTGTACAAGTAGCCCTTGCTTTGCAATAGCAATAAGCTCTCGATAGATATTTGCTTCAAATTTGAAGTCCATTGTAAGGTATGGGTTTTCCCAATCTCCTAATATACCTAAAGCTTTAAACTCCTCTTTTTGTATATCGATAAACTTTGTAGCATGATCTCTACATAGCTCTCTTAGTTTACTTTTTGGAAGCTCTTTTTTCTTTTTTCCACCTATTTTTTCTTCCACTTTTTGCTCTATTGGTAATCCATGGCAATCCCACCCTGGAGTATACCTTATAGATTTTCCATCAAAATAGTGGTACTTTACAATGATATCTTTAAGCACTTTATTTAAAGCATGCCCTATATGGGTATTCCCATTTGCATACGGAGGACCATCATGAAGTGTAAAGCTTTTTTGTGCATCTTTACGATTTTGTTTCATCCGTTCATACACTGATCGTTCATTCCATTGTTTATATATTTTTGGTTCATTCTGTGGTAAATTTCCACGCATAGGGAAACTTGTCTTTGGTAGCTGTAATGTATCTTTATAATCTATTTGTTCAGACATATTCTATAAATCCTGTTATTTAAAATGGGATAAATTTTATCTCAATATTACTTAAAATGGGGTATAGTTATCAATATAATCCAAAAGGGGACTATGATGCACTTAGATTTGATGATTCAACAACTTCAAGATATTTTGATACAAAACAATGAAACAATTACCTGTGCGGAGAGTTGTACAGGAGGTCAAATTGCTTCAAAAATTACCTCTATCTCAGGCTCATCCTCAGTTTTTAAAGGCTCTATTGTCACTTATTGCAATGAGATCAAAGAGCAAGAGCTTGGGGTGGAAAAGCAAACAATGATTGATCATGGAGCAGTGAGCATTCAAACTGTTCAAGAGATGCTAGAGGGGGTTTTGAAAAAATTTGATGCAAACTATGCTATTGCCGTAAGTGGCGTTGCAGGTCCTAATGGAGGAACAAAAGATAAACCAGTTGGAACGGTTGTGATTGGCGTACTCTCCTCTTTTGGAAGAAAAAAAATTGAAACTTACCATTTTGAAGGAGGTCGTCATGAAGTGCAACAACAAGCGGTTGAGCAATCTTTTTCACTAATTTTTGAAATTTTAAGAAAAAACTCTTGACATAATATAAATTTTTCACTATAATTCCACTCCATTTATCAAAGATGACCCGTTAGCTCAGCTGGTAGAGCATCTCCCTTTTAAGGAGGTGGCCGATGGTTCGAATCCATCACGGGTCACCAGATTTTATGGAAAATTTACCAACGGTCGATTAGCTCAGTTGGTAGAGCGCTACCCTTACAAGGTAGATGTCACTAGTTCGAGTCTAGTATCGACCACCATGAATTTAAAAAGTTGACCAATGTCAAGTTTTTAAAGAACATTATTTTGTTGGCCCCATCGTCTAGTGGTTAGGATCCATGGTTTTCATCCATGTTACAGGAGTTCGAGTCTCCTTGGGGTCACCATTTTATTTTTTAGTGTGCGGTTGTAGTTCAGTTGGTTAGAATACCTGCCTGTCACGCAGGGGGCCGCGAGTTCGAGTCTCGTCCACCGCGCCACTATAAAACACAAATCCCCTATTTTATATTTTTGCTAGTACAGATTGTCCTGATTTTACACTATCGTTGATATTTATTTGTAACTCACACTGCTTTAAACTCACAACAACCATTCCATGGATAAACAAACCTAAAGATTCACCTTGTTTTACTGATTGCTTTTCAATAGGTTCAATAGAAGGATTAAAAAAACCACTTATTAGTTTTATCTTCAAAGGTTGCATTTCACTATTTGTGGGACTAAGCTTCACTTTTATCTGTTCATTGAGCAAATTTGCTTTATAACTATTTGGATTCAGATGAAGCCCATGCTGAAATCTTTTTATTTTACAATCCGCCTCATATGGGGATCTTAGTGTGCTATCCCCTAAAAGGGTTTTTTGAATATATATCTTTGTTTTATTATCACACTTATCAATAGCTATTATCTTTCCATCAATTGGAGAGAGTATATTTGTAGAGTTTTCAAATATATATCGAGTACTTTTTTTAAATATGTAGACTAAAAAAATAGCTACTAAAAAAGCTATCAAACTGAAAAACTCAAACTCTATAAGATAAAAAACTGCACTTATGATAAAAGCTATCGCTACTGGTTTGTACCCTTTTTTTGTCAGTATCATCTAATCCTCTTTTTTATTATCTATTGAATCAAGTACTTCATCTTCATCGGTGTGTAAAGATTCACCCTCATAAACTGTACCACCATTTTCTTTGATAATATCTTGCACTCTTTTTCCAGAGATAACCTCTTTTTCTAGTAACTCTGCGGTCATTTGCTCCATCGCATCTTTGTTCTGCTCTAAGATCTCTTTTACTGCTTCGTATCTGTCATTGAGCATCATTTTGATATGCTGATCTAGTTTGTGAGCCATCTCATCACTATAATCTTTTTGAGACATCCCTCCACCTAGGAATTGGTTGTTTTGTTTATGTAAAACCATAAGTCCTGCTATATCCATATCACTCATACCATAAATTGTAGCCATTGATTTTATAATATCTGTTGCTCTATCAAGATCATTTCCAGCCCCAGTACTTATCTCCCCTATAAACACCTCTTCCGCTGCTCTTCCACCCAATAGGGTATCCACTTCAGCGATAAGCTCATGTTTTTGCATAAGGTATTTATTCTCTTCTGGAGTATTAAGGGTATAACCAAGTGCTGCTAGTCCTCTAGGAACGATAGAAACTTTATTTACTTTCTTAGCCCCTTTGGTAACTTCAGCGATCAAGGCATGTCCCGATTCATGATATGCTACGATTTGTCTCTCTTTAGGGGAGATTCGTCTACTTTTCTTCTCTAGTCCTGCAATTTGTCGCTCAACTGCTTCTTTAAAGTGTTCTGGACCTACTTCATCTTTTTTCCCACGCCCTGCTAAAAGTGCTGCTTCATTGATCACATTGGCAAGATCTGCCCCTGCTAATCCAGCAGTCATCACCGCAATATCTCGAAGATCTACATCTTTTGATACTTTTACATCTTTGATATGCACATTTAAAATCTCAACTCTACCCTCTAAGTCTGGCTTATCAACCAACACCTGTCTATCAAATCTTCCAGGTCTTAAAAGTGCTGGGTCTAGTACTTCAGGTCTATTGGTAGCTGCTAATACAATAACAGGAGCACCCGCACTAGAAAATCCATCCATCTCCGCTAAGAGTTGATTCAGTGTTTGCTCTCTTTCATCATTTCCACCCATATTTCCTGCACTTGCTCTACTTTTACCAATCGCATCTATCTCATCAATAAATATAATCGCTGGAGCTACTTTTTTGGCTTGTTCAAAAAGATCTCGTACACGACTGGCACCAACACCTACAAACATCTCAATAAAAGATGAACCTGTAACACTTAAAAACTCCACATCTGCTTCACCAGCAACTGCTTTTGCAAGAAGTGTTTTCCCAGTCCTGAAGTCCTACAAGGAGGACACCTTTTATTGAGCTCCCTAGATTCACATATCTATCAGGTTTCTTAAAAACTCAACTATCTCTGACTTCCTCTTTGGCCTCTTTATTTCAACCATATCTTCAAACTTTACATTTGGTTTTCACTGTTTATCATCTTCTTAGCACCACCCATACCAAGAATTCCCCCAGCACCACCACCAGTGATTTTTGACATCCTTTTGGCCAAAAACATCCATATAGCAAAAATATAAACAACGGCAATACCCAACCAAATAGCGCATATCTGCTAAAGATTTTGTTCATTTACCCCACCGTATTATCCCTTTCTCTTCAAAACAGGTATCAAGGTATCATCATTTCCAACTTTTCCTAGCTTTGTAGTAACCCACTGAACCGTTTGAGGGTTTGAGATAGCTTTTATATTATTATCACCAATCCCTACATATTCGATTTGTCCCCCACTAATCAGTTTTATCTCCGAACCTGGGAACACTTTTGTATTCGCTTGTTGTCCATATACTGGTGGTTGCCCATTGGTTGCCATCTCTTCTGATGGAAAAAGCTTTTAAAGCCATAATTGTTACTATTGAGAATGTAATAAATACAATTATTGGGTTTTTATCAAAAAAAAAACCGTTTGAATTATTTTATTATCATTTATTATTATTTTGCTGAGATTATCCATTTTTATCCTTTAATTTTCTATTTTTACAATAGGTGTTGCCACCTCATTTTTGTTGTAACACTTCTACTACTTCAGACTGTTTTTTAAATTTATTTATCACTTTTTGTTTATGTTGTTCCATAATACTAAGTATCAAAAACTCCCCACTCTTTACAATCTTCAATAAATCTTTTTTGCAATCATCACTAACACATCTGCTACAATATTAGCGATAACCACATCATATTCACTCTTCGCATTAGAAGACCTTCCCAATAATTATTGCTCGTAATCCCATTTTGTTCAAGAGTACTCGAGACACATCATTAAGCTGCCCTTGAGTCAAATTATCCACAAATATCAACCACTGCCCCTAGTTTTCCACTAGCAATCGCTAAAATACCACTTCCTGTCCCACATCACACACTCTATTTCCCTGTTGTACATATTTCCCAATCGCTTTGAGACAACTGATATTAGTTTTGTCTCATGATGCCCAGACAAAGCCAATGTTGGATCTATGATAATATTGATTTTATCCTTTTTTGGTTCACACCAGCTAGGATGGATATAAAAAAATCCTCCACCTCAATAGGTTGCACACTTTGTTGATATTCAAAATCAATCTTTGTTCTCTTTTTGTAAGGGTGGTTTGCACTCCAATATTTGTATCAAATGCCAAGCTTAACTCTTCTGCCAAAGCGATAATACCAGCTTCATCCTCTAGTGTTTCTTCACTTCTTATAATTATAGTTTCATCACACTCTTCAATAGCACCTGTGTTAGGCTTGATGCTAAATCCAAAAAAAAGCTCATAATACAAACTTGGCTGTATCAACAACTCATATAATAATATTTTTCCAAACAGTTACCTTAATATAAATTTTTATTAAATAGGTATTATTCTAGCTAAAATGATGTTTAAAATAGTTTAAATTTAGCTTTTAAATATCTTCTATAAATTATTTACTTTTTTCAAAAATATTAAACTATCCTCTTGATTTATTTTATATTGATATACCACTTCAAAACCAAGTCTATTTATATCCAAATTGCTCACCTGTTTTGTTTTATTAGAAACAAATACCACTAAATAATCTACAACATCTCTCAAACTAGCCAAAAGATTATATCCCCCCTCTATCATCACAAAAATTTTTTTCTTTTTTTTTTTTTATTCTCTACGTATTGTTTTGGATACTCACCTTTCTATTGTGTATATGAAGAGTGGGATAGAGTTGTCAAAATCTTTAGTTCTAGAATATGATAATACACATCGGGAGAGGGTATGTGTAGGATAAAAACAGCAATCAGTAGGCTTATCAGCCCTGACTGTTTCCCCACCTATGACCAAAGATCTAAATTAGCCCGTATTTTATGCACATATTCAAGTGAATCTTGGGTAGTGATATATCCCCCATCTATGGTTCCATCACTTCTCATCGCCAATTTAAAAAGACAAACCTCTCCTCTTGCCATTTTTTTAAAAGGGTAGAGTAATTGATTTGCTTCCTCCTTTACAAACATCAACCTCAACAGCAATATTTGCTTTTGATTCCAACACCAAACCACCTGTGGCATTTTATTACAATCAATAGCCCCTATAAAAACTTTTTTATTTGAACCGCTTCTAATAACATCGCACATGCGGAGTTTTCCCTAGATGGTTGCAAGGTTCCAGGTAACATAGATTTCACAATCTTCAAAAAATGATGATGATTTTTCCATCCAAATAGTTGTATATCTCTTGGGAGTTTTGTATCGTTTTTAGTTCTGAATTTTGATAAAATGTGAGATATGCCATTTTAGAGCAAGCACCTCTGCATTGGGGTTCCTGCTTTTATGAGCTACTGATAATACTTTTCCATTTTTAACAACCACTGCTCCAACCTGTTTAGTTTGGATAGGTTAAAGTTGATATTTCCATGCTTCGTTTAAAGCTAATTTCATATATTGATTTTTCATTGATTGAAGTGTAGCATACTATTTGTTAAGATTGTAAAAGAGTTGCAAAAGGAAACAACTCTTTATTTGTATATGCTTTGTTAAATTTCGTACCTAATTGTAATGAATGAAAATGAAATGAAAATGAAATTTGCCACTATGAGAATAATATTTGTAAATATTATCTCTACTTTTGTCCCACTATTTGGTTTGATTCAATTTTTTTATAGTGGCATTATGCAACTCTACACTATTTTTAAGCAATACTTAACCCTAAACCAAAACCTTTTATTTTTTGTTTCGAGACTCCTCTATACGATAAAATCGATCCCATCACTTTCTCTAATTGATCACTGGGGATCCCAATCCCCTCATCCTCTATCACAAAGTGTATATTCTCTTTTTCAAAGGAATTGAGATAAAAATATTTTTATCTTTGAGGTATATTTGATAGCATTATCTATAAGATTTGAAAAAATGTTACTCAACAAGGGATTCCCGTTGAAAACAATCGATTCAAACTTTTTAAATGTAATTTTATATTTATTTTTAAGTTATATTGTATTTGTTGATAGTATCTAAAAGAATCGAATCAAACTACTCTCTTTAAAAAGTATTCTCAATATTCTCTTTTGTGGTACTTAGTGAGCATAAAAGATTATCAACAATAGTTTGGATTTGTTCCGCTTCATCTTGAATCGTTTGTAAACTTTGGTAGTATTGGGGTGTTCTTTCTTTATTAAGTGTTATCTCAATCTCCCCTTTAATCACTGTTAAAGGGGTTTTTAACTCATGAGATACATCGCTATTAAACTGCTCAGAAGTTCTACTCCACTTTAGTCTTTTATCATCTGATTAAAAGAGTCAACTAACCCGTAATCTCTTCATATTTTGGCTGAGAGAATCTGTTGTGATAGGTCAGTGACATATATTTTATTGGCCGTTTCAGTAATATTTTTATTGATCGAAGATTTTATCGGTAAGTTTACTTGCTATAAAAATCAATACAAACAGTAAAATCGACAAACTAGCAAATCTCTTTAGCTTTTTTGGTCTCTTTATTGATTTCCATATTAATATTTTGTTCTAAAAAATATCGCTCCATCAAACGGTTCTGGCATTTTAAAGATATACAAACCATTAAGTTGATCCCCTTGACTAAATACAAAAGATTTCTTATCCTCCATAAAAGGTAAAGAGGTTTAAAATTCATATCCTTTTTTATAAATAATCTCTTTTTTCTTTCTGGCAACGATATCAAATGATTCTCGCTCTTCATGATCAAGTAAATCTTGTACCGATTTTCCCAATTTTATATTATCATTGATAAATACTGCTTTGTTATAGAGTTTATTTTGTATACTTAATTTTGTATTCTCTTCTAAAATGGTAAATGGTGATATTAAAGTATCAAAACAGAGTTGTAGTGGTTCCAAACCAAAAGAACTTTTTGTTTTAAACTCTTAAACTTCAATTTTATGCCTAACCTTTTTGATAAAATCTTTACGAAATTTTCAAATTATATATAGTGACTTGTATCACATTACTATTTATATACTCTTCATTGCTCCACAGTTGCTCTTCAATCATAGAGGTTTGAGACTGTTTTATTTTATTTTAATCAAAAATAAAGCAGTTCATACTCTTTTGTGTCAATCCTATCTCTTGATTCTCTTTTTGACAATTTTAGAGTCAATATCAATTGTTAAGTCTTTGATTTGTATTGTATTTGAATTCGAAGAGATTGATCTTCGATAGAGTGCTGTAGCTCTTGCTTGAAGCTCTTTGAAGCTAAAAGGTTTGCACATATAATCATCTTTTTTAGTCAATCCTAATACTCTATCGTCAATCTCATCTTTGGCAGTAAACTATAATATCCGAGAGTAGCTATATTGTTTTTCGTATGCTTTGAAGTATCTCTATCCATTTTTTGTGAGGGGGCATCAGTCAAGGATAATATCATAACTATTCGTAAAGAGCTAAATACTCCCCTTCTTCCCCCCATCACTAGAGCTATCTATGATATAACCATCCTCTTCAAAACCCCCGTTTTAAAAAGGAGAGAATATTCTCATCATCTTCAGTGTCATTTTCATTTACCTCATTGGAAATATTTTATTATTTCAAATATTTATTTAATATATCCTCTTTTGTTTAGGTATATTTGTAATTTCATTCTCTTTTAGTTCTATTTGTTTTTCTATAGCCTCTATTTGAGTAACTATCTTTTTGTTCTTCTAATAAGGTACTGATACAGAAATTTTTACCAAATTTTTACTGAAAGATACGGTTGTGCAGCACCTGTGGCATATTGGTTTAAATTCATTTCTTTTAATTTATAGTCTGCTCAGTTTTTATCTATACCATCAAATGGTGTCACAACTAAAAGGCATGTTCTGTAGCATGAAACTTTCCACTTACTTTATGTACATTTCCACAAAGTGCCCCTTGTCTTCCTACTAAAGAATAAGTTCAATAATTAAATCATTTTGTATATCCTCTAAAACCATTTCCTCCATAGCAAGGATAACTATCTAATCTTTCTCATCATTTATATCTGAAATGATACAAAAGTACCTGCCTTCATTTCACATATTTCACCCAATGATTTTTCTTCGCTTTGTCTCTGATAAAGTATATTTTCAATATCTTGTTTTAGTTTTTCAATATTGTCTTTATTTTGCTCAATATTTTCAATACTTCAATATCTTTTATAATTTGTTCTTGTACATTAATTGGAGGAAGTGCTATTTAAAGGGGAAAGTGTCGTTCTTGTAATTTGAGGTTGTGCCCATTACCATATTACTCAGTTCAATCCTAAACTTTAGTATATATTTTAAGTAGTTTTAAAAAGTAAATTGTTTTGGGACTTACAATCATAGAATTACCAGTTATCAACTATATGGTTCAGTATAATTTATTGTACCACATTGCTCCCCTACAAGTTACTGCAACTTCCGAATCTTCATGATTATATTCATCATAATATCCAATAACTCCATTTGCTCCATATACGCATATTTTCCCCTCTTCCTGTATTTCTTTTAGATGTAATAGTTTTTGGCTGATAAAGTTCACAAATATCACCTAATTTAACAACATCCCACTTACTCTCAATTTTACTTTTTTTAGCATTTAAAGAGATGTTTTATCAAAACCAACTCTATCCAAAATCCATCATATCAACCAAATCTATATAAGAGATATTTTCATTTAAACTCTCAATATATTTCTCTTCACCATTAAATGAACTATAAATATAACTGTTTGCTTTTAAACTATTTGTATAAATTTTCATCCATAAAGCGATGTACACTCATCTATACTTTTTCCCCTTTGTATTGGATGGATACCTTCACTTCCCCTTCTATTACTAAATTCATATCCAGAAATTTTTCTCTTCTTTCTTTTCACCTGTTTTTACTATAGTAACTTTTTGTTTATATGCCAAAATAAAATATAAAATTTTCTCTTTTCCATCTCTACTATTTTATCAATATCGTCAAACTTTTTATCATAATCTTGATAGATATTATGTGATTTAATTACTATCATTTGGATTTTTTCCATAAAAAGTGATATAGTCATCCAATACCTATATTTTCCCATACAAAACAAAGATATTTTGAAAGAGGTTTTCTATACCGTTCATTGTAATATCTGTTTTAATTTTAAAAAACTTTCAACAGATGCTTGTATATTTATATGTTCCATATTGTTTTTCTTCGTAAAATAAAACAACTGTATTTGTTCCTGTTGCCATAAAAGTGTTTGAGCCAAAGTTCTGTAATACTTATAATATCAAAAATATTTAAATATTGCTCTCTCTAGTTTTTATATAAATCCCACCACCTGTTAAAATAGAACTAGGTAGTACTATTCCAGCTATCCCACCATCTTTTTAAAAGTTGTTTTGTTCTTTCAATAAACAAAACTTCTATCTCACTACTTTTGATCTGTTAATCTATTATAAAGTTCAAAATCATTTTCATCAAACTTTTTACTTACATTTTAAAAAGCACTTACAGAGTATGGAGGATTTGAAACAACAATATCAAATTTTTATTCTCCTGTGAATAAGTTTTATCGTTATGTGCTAACTCCTTTATCCCTCTTTTGTATTTGTAAAAAGTTTGAGAGTCCATCTCCATGAATAACTTTTGCTAAGCCATCCCCATGTAAATAACATCCAACTTTTGCAGTTTTTACAAGTCTATAGTCTTTTCAATCCCATAGACATGATCAAATGCCCAATTAAAATGCTTTATCTTCCAAGACTCTAATTCATTTGATGTATCAGTTATAAATTCAGAAGTATCAACATTCATAATATACTTTTGTATCTCATCCATAGCCTCAGTTATAAATGTCCACTTCCTACTGCATAGTCAATAACATTTGGTAAAAGTTCATCTCTCTCACCTTTTAAGCTTCCTCTTTGATAATTTGATCCAAAAGGGATACTTCTTATTATAAATCTAGCTATTGGTGGGAGTAAAAAACACCCAACCTCTTGTTTTAGACCAGTTGTCAAAAGCAACTCAAAAGTCACTTAAAAACTGTTTTTGTATATCTTATTTTATAATTTGCAATAATTCAACTATCTCTTTTACAACAATTGCATTTTCATCAAATGTTTCTTGGTCAAATACATCTTTTATGGCAAATTCATTATTTTTTGAAGTCTAATTTTCGTAAATTCTTCTAAGAGTAGTTCTTTGACACTGTTATCAAGTGTTCCAAATCTCTCTTCAACTCTTTATCACTTAAGTCTGTTACTTCTTTGTCAAAGCTCTTTCATACCTCTTTGGTAAAGATCAGTTAATCTTTTTTTGAAATTTAACATGATTGTCAATCCCTTCTAACCATTCGAAACTCAAGCTCTTCATTTAGCTTAGTGTGTTTTTCATCCATGATTTTGCATAGAAAGGAGTGTGAGATATTTTGTTAAAAGCATTTGGTTTGTCCGATACGACATTGTCTTGAGTATCTCCAAACGATTGAAAATGAAACTACTATCTTCTTGTTTTATATCTACTAAATTTTTAGGGGTAAGGGCTTTGGCTTTATAATTATATGGAGTATTCAATCATTAAAAACTCCATTGTTTTAATAACCTTATTCCATCTATCATAAAAATCTTTACATTACTTGTATTTCTATATTCATCTTCTATTTTTATAATTTCATTTTTATATTCAATCTTTTTATCAATAAGAGTGTATATAAGAGTAAAATTTCACCAGCTTATCTTTATCTTGCTGAAAGTAAGTAAAAGCTGTCCACCATCTTTATTTAACTTTGTAAATGCTTTATCAAACTCTTTTCCCCAAGTTTTACATTCAATCATGTAAGCAGAACCATCATCTTTATTTACTAAGATATCTATTACCACTTGTCCCATGTCCTGTTGGATATACTTTTCTAAAATTATATTACTAGGTTTATAACTTTTGTAAGTAGTCTATCAACACACTCTAATACCACTAAGTCTTCAAATTTTGTATTTTTGAGATGTATTTTTGAATCATTAAAAAATATCAGATTTCCAAAATTAATAGTGTTATTTCTAAATCAATTTCCATTGAATAGTTATCCAAATTAGGATATGACTTTAAGTAGACATCTGATGTATTTTCTTTAGGAATAAAATTTAATTGATTAATAAACCATCTTTTACAACACAACATCCAACCGCTGGGTTTGGGTAGGTTTGAAGCTGATAATTCCAAGCTTGATCAATAGCCAATTGCATATATTGGCTATTTTGTTTATCCATCTACCTATTTATCCCAATCAAAAAAAGTGGATGCTGATAATATATCATCATATTTTACTTCCACTTCACCTTGATCAATATCATCAACCACGATAATACCCTCTTCAGTTGCACTGAGTAGTTTTCCTTTAAATGTTTCAGTGGAGTACTCTTTGATCTTAATATTTTCCCCTACACTACACAAAAAATGGTGAAGAGTTTTGAGTTTTCGCTCAATCCCTGGAGAGCTTACTTCAAGATTATATTTTCCTTGTACTGGTTCATGGACATCTAAAAGTGGAGAGATCATTCGGCTTACTTTTGCACAAAGATCAAGGTTTACCCCATCTTTTGAAGTTATAAATACCCTTAAAATATTTACTTTATGCTCTTTTGTTAGCTGAATATCATACAGATCTGCACCGCTTCCTTTTATGGCTGTTGCAATTGATTCCTCTAGCTCTTGATCTATCATCTTTAACTCTTTTTCTCTATTTTAGCAAACAGTTCATCTATTCGCGACTTTTTCTCAAGCATATCATCCACCATAAACTCAAAATTTGGGCACTTGTACCAACTTGTAGCTTGTAATATATATGATTTTAAAGCACCATTTGCTTTTTTTAAAGCTTTTTGTATCTCTTTAATCTCTGTGGTATCAAAATCACTTCCATCAAAATAGACTTTTGCATCATACTTCCCATTTTTACAGTCAACTTCTGTGATACAAAGTCCACGAATCAGTGGGTTTTCCAAACTTCCCAAAGCTTCAGGGATAAGCTCCATAAGTAAAGACTCTGTCCTTTGTAAGTTTATACTTTTTTCTTTCAATTTTTCCTCTTTTTTTAAAAGCTTCAAAAACTTTTCATTAGGAGTTTTAGAGTGCATGGGATTTTGCTTAACTAGATATGAAGATGTACAACCAGTACCTCAAATATCTAGTTAAGCGAAAGATCGTGTGCTATAAAGCTCCCTAATCGATTGTTTGCTCTTCTTTATGCTCTATAAATGTTTCGATGTAGTCACCAACTCGGATATCATTATATTTTTCAAAAATAATACCACACTCATATCCATTGGATACCTCTTTGACATCATCTTTAAATCGTTTAAGAGATTTTATAGCTCCTGTATACACTACAACACCATCTCGAATAATTCTAGCAAGACCACCACGGATCACTTTACCATCAGTTACTTTTGTACCTGCTACAGTTCCCACTTTTGGAACCACAAATGTATCAAGAACTTCAGCTTGACCTGTATTTTCCTCAATAACAACTGTACTCATCATACCAGATAGTGTCGCTTTTACATCATCGATCAGATCATAAATGATACTATAAGTTTTGATCTCAATTCCATCAGCTTTTGCTTTTGTTTTTACCGATCCTGTAGGTCGTACATTAAATCCTAAAATGATACAATCATCACTAGCACCAGCCATTGCTACATCAGCTTCAGTGATACCACCAACTCCAGTTGAGACAATTTTCACTTTTACTTCATCATTTTTTATAGCTTCCAAAGATGCTTTAATCGCTTCTAAAGATCCACCTGCATCCGCTTTAAGAATAATAGGTAACGCTTTTATTTTTCCCTCTTTAATAAGCTCTGCCATCTCATCAAGTGAAACTTTTGTAGAGGCACTTAGCTCTTTTGCTCTTGCATGCTCTGCTCGAATTGTTGCTATCTCTTTTGCTTTTGCTGCACTTTCTTGTGCAACTAAGTGGGCTCCTGTTGGTGGAACATCATTCAGTCCTACAACTTGTCCTGTTCGACTAAGTCCTAGCTCTTTTACTTGTTTTCCTTGATCATCAATTATCGCTTTTACTCTTCCAAAAGTGGTATCAGCAACAATATTATCTCCAACTTTTAATGAACCGTTTTGAACAATTACAGTTGCAACTGCTCCTCTTCCTTTTACCTGCATAGATTCTATAACAGTAGCTTTCGCTAAAGAGGTAGGGTCAGCTTCAAGTTCTAAAACTTCCGCTTGCAATAAAATATTCTCTAAAAGATCTTCAATCCCCTCACCTGTATGTGCAGAAACTGGGATAAATTCAATATCTCCACCCCAATCAACTGGTGACATATCTTGTTCTGCCATCCCAGCTTTTACCATATCAAGATTTGCTGTTTCTTTATCCATTTTGTTCACTGCAACAATAATTGGAGAACCACTTTGTTTAGCTGCTTTAATAGACTCTATCGTTTGTGGTTTTACCCCATCATCTGCTGCTACAACTATGATAACAATATCTGTAACACTTGCTCCTCTTTGTCTCATAGAACTAAATGCTTCATGCCCTGGTGTATCTACAAATGTGATATCTTGTCCATTTTTTTCTACAGTGTATGCAGAGATATGTTGAGTAATTCCACCAGCTTCACCAGATGCAACTCTTGAACTTCTGATTTTATCTAAAAGTGAGGTTTTACCATGGTCAACATGTCCCATAATAGTAACAACTGGGGGTCTTGGCACAAAATTAGTTTTATCGATCTCCTCTTCATGATACTCATCAACATAATTTACATCTTCAAGTTCATCTTTTACTGTGATATCTATACCATACTCTTCACCTAAGATCTCAAGTTCATCAGCCCCTAAAAAGTCATTTTTTGTAACCATCATCCCAAGCATAAAGAGTTTTCCAATAACATCTCCAGTTGTTTTGTTGATCTTTTCAGCAAACTCATACACTCTACACTCTTCAGGAATAGTTACTGCTGTAACATTTTCCTCAACAGTTGGTTTTTTATACCTTTTTTTCTTTTTTCCACGCTTTAAGCCTCGTGGCTGATTTCCAAAAGCACTAGGCTTTGTTGTTCGGATATTTTTTGGTTTTGGTGTTTCTTGTAAAAACTTAGAAGTTTCTGTAATAGCCATATCAAGCAATACAACCTCTTCCCCAATCAGTGACTCATCAGACTCTCTAAAATCATCTTTCTCTTTATACACATCGATCTTTTTCCCATGCTCATGAGCTTTTGCTGCTTGTTTTTTTATTTTTTTCGATTTACTCGTAGAGTACTGCTCTTTTAAATCTGCACTTGCCCCAAATAGTTCACTCATTGAAGGCATTTTTGTTTTTTTCGATTGTGGTGCAGCTTCTGTTGATGCTGGCTCATTTCGTGGTTTTTTCTTCTTAACAATTGTTAAGCCTCTTTTTTTCATCACCACTTTATCTGTACCATTGCTATTTTTTGCTGGTTTTACAGGTTCTTTAGAAGAGTCTTGTTTTTTTGTTGTTTCATCTTTACTTGAAGGTTCTATAGGAGAAGAGTTGGATTGTTCACTTTTTTCAACATCTTTTTTTACTTCTACTTCATTTTGGTTTTCAGTTTCACTTTTAGGTGAAGCTTTCTTTCCCTCTTTTGTTTCTTTTTTTGAACTCGAATCCACTTTTTCTTTTTTTGAAGTAGTTTGTGCTCTTTTTGTTGGTTTTGAAGGCTCTTTTTCAGATGCTAGCAATTTACTTTCACCTGTCATTACATATTGAGCTATCTGCTCTGCTTGCTCAAAAGTTACAGTACTTTGCGGTGATTTTAGGGTTATCCCTAAATCAGCTGCTTTTTTTATAACCTCTGCACTTGTAGAACCAGCTTCATCAGCTACTTCAAAAACTCTTACTTTATCATCCATTCCTTCGTATCTCCTCCAGTTGACTTATATAGTCATCTTTATTTTTACATTGTTTATACAATACTTTTTCAAGTGTATCTTTGTTTTGTAAACATCTCTCGCAAATATAAAAACTTCTACCACTTCCTGTAAAAGGTATCAGTTTTTTGTCAATACATTGCAATCTTTGCAATGTATTTTGTGACAATTTCGATCTACACTTTATACAAGTTCTTATAGGTTTTTGCGACATTTTAACTAAACTGAACTTAATCTTCTACTATAACGCCATCATTATCAAAGTCACTTTGCAGTACTTTGAAGTGTGGAAAGTTCTCTTCAAACTTTTTTACAAGCCTATTTGCATCTTTTTCATACACTATATTAAAAAATGTAGAACCACTTCCAGAGAGCGTACTCATCAGTGCTCCATTGCGTAATGCTACTTTTTGTACAGCAAACAATTCAGGCATCTGCTTCATTCTATAATACTGGTGCAATCTGTCTTTTGATGCTTTTTTTAACATTCTCCAATCTTCACTCATAAATGCAGCTGTAAGTAAAGAACTGTGTGAAACATTAAAAATAGTATCCTCTTTTGAATATTTAAAAGGGAGAGTTTTTCTTGAATGATTTGTAGAGATTGGTCGATTGGGGATCACCACAACTGCTTTGAGTGTTTTTGGCATATTTTTCTTAATAAAAAACACCTCATTGTCATGAATGGTAGCCACCGTAAATCCCCCCATCACTGCAGGGGTAATGTTATCAGGGTGTGATTCATAACTTAAAGCAAGATTCAATAGCTTTTTACTTGGTATATCTATTTTTTCTATGGCGTACGCAGAAGCAATCGCACTGATAATCACGGCACTACTACTTCCTAGTCCTCTTGAAAGTGGCACTTTATTTTGAAACTCAAATCGAAATTGTTGTCTTTGGCTGCAAAGATTTTGGTGAAAGTCATTAAATGTGGAGATAAACATATTGTTATCTTTTAATTTTGGATTGTTCGACCCCTCCCCTTTTAATGATACACTATGAAATTTTGCAGGTTTTATAATTACCTCATTTCTTATATCAAGAGCTATCCCTAAGGTGTCAAATCCTGGACCTAAATTGGCACTTGTTGCTGGTACACTAATTCTCATTCTTTTCCTTCTGTTTAAATTGCAGGTAGATTATAGCTAGGGGATGATTCTTCACTAAAAATCTCTTGTGGAAGCTTTTGTGGCAATAAAAAATCTTTTAAACTATGATCCTCTAAAAAGTCAATTTTTATTGTACCATCATGGTGTTTAAAAAAATACTTTTTCCCTAACGCTTTTATAGGGCTATTCCTATTAAAGCAAAATCCATCTGATGCATAAAGCTTTATATTATAAACTATACTGAAAGTTTTTAAAAAAAGATACGCAACTTTTATTGCCATATAGCTTCCTGGACCATTCACATAAAAAAGTGCATTCAGCTCATATTTTGACAAAATTTCATCAAAAAGTAAAGGGAGAGTTTCGCTTGTTTTCCCCTCTTTTTGAAAAGTTTCTATAAGTTTTGAATCTTCATAGACCCCTAAAAGAAGTGGGTTTGCTATAGAGATTACAAAGATATCAACTTTTTTCACCCATAATTCCTAATCTAAGCTCTTGCGTATGCTTTTTCAAATACTTCCACTTTCTCTTGCACCTCTTCAAGATCAACAATCTCATAGTTTTCAGGAGATTCTAAAACCTTTTTTGTCAAAAGATGGTTAAGATGATGGCTCCCTGCATGGGCACTATACTCCCCTACCATTGTATAGCCTAATAGTGACATATCTCCAATTGCGTCAAGTATTTTATGGCGTACAAACTCATCATCATATCGTAGCCCCTCAGGGTTTAAAACTTTTTGATCATCAAGAACAATCGCATTTTCTAAACTTCCCCCTTGAGCTAGTCCTATGCTTCGTAGGTACTGCACTTCATGTAAAAATCCAAATGTTCTTGCACGACTTATATTCTCTTTATACTCTGGGATAGAATAGTCAAATCGAAACTCTTGCTCACCAATGGCAGGATGTTCGAAATTGATAGAAAAATCATAAATTATATGATTTGAGGGCTTTACTTTTACAAATTTTCCCTCATGCTTTACCTCAATCTCTTTTTTAATCAAAAGAGCTCTTTTGCTTTTGCTTTGCTCCACTATACCCACCTCTTCAAGAAGCATACAATATCCACTGCTACTTCCATCTAAAATAGGAACTTCATCATTATCCACACTTATTCGTAAATTGTCAATGCCATAAGCATATATTGCTGAAAGTAAGTGCTCAATAGTAGAGACCACAACATCATCTTTTCCTATAACTGTCGCCATTTTGGTATCTATTACATACTCTGGAGTCAAAGGGATAGTAACCGCTTCATCACTTCTATAAAATATGATCCCCATATCATCATCAAGTGGTTCTAGCTTCATCTTTACAGGCACCCCTTTATGAAGCCCAACCCCAACTATCTCTACACTTTTACTTATTGTTCTTTGTTTCATAAGCTCTCATCTATTTGTTTTTTACCATTTTGTAAAATATCTGTAATTCTTGTTTTTATCCAAAAGCTATCCATCCACTCTATAGGGTTTACCTCTACTCCTTGCACCAATACTCCAAAGTGCAAATGATCTCCAAACACGGCACCCGTAGCTCCTGTATGAGCTATTTTATCCCCTTTTGAGACCTGCTGCCCAACTTGAACTGCTTGGGAGCTTGTGTGTGCATATAAAGTGGCTAGTCCCATCCCATGATCTACAATAATTGTATTTCCATAAAGACCTAAGTAGTTATTAAAAACCACTTCTCCAGGGTTTGAAACATATACAGCAGCTTGTTTTACACTTGCCCAATCAATCCCTAAATGCCATGCTTCATTGATCTTTTCACCATCTAAATAGTAGTGTCTTCGCTCAGCATACCCTGCGACTGTTTTTGAACCACGAAGTCTATCAAATCTATTGATAGATATATCATCGACACTTTGACCTTTCATAGCATCTCGTGCAATATCTTCTATAGTTTTGACATTTTTTGCTCGTAGGTCTTTATTGGAGTACAAAAATACCTCTTTTGGCGTTTGGGGAACCAACTCAGCACTTTGTTCTAGTACATTCACGCTAACATTGTTGATAAAGTTTTCAGAAAGTTGTATCTTATCTATTTTAATTTTTTTATCTTGGATATAAAATGGCACTTTGGTAATTGTTATATTCCCAGCTTTATCTGTTGCAACTAAGTTCACTCTTTGAAACTTCTCAATATCTATAGGCCAAGCTACTAAAGCCATATAATACCCTTGCTTGTAAAATGGGATCAGTTCAAATCTTTTTTGATCATTAAAAGAGATATATGCGTCTTGCAGGTTTTTATCATTGACTTTGACCACTACAGCAGCACTTCCTCCTCTTTGGATATAGCGAGAATTTGATAAAACATTTGCCGTAGGTTTTTTACTATCGATTATGAGATCAATTTTTTGAACTACTTTATTTCCTTCTAAAAAGTTCCATTTACTGTTATCAACAGCCTCTATGATCAATGAGGTGTCTTTCCCTTGATAAAAAATATCAAGCGTTGGTGGTGGGATTTGAAGTTGAATTTTTTTCTCTACTTTGGTTAATACTTCCGAAAGGAGTGTAGTTTGTTTTTGCCCATCTACAAAGCTTACCTTGTAGTATTTAATTCCACTTTCATCTTCAAGATTAATAGTAATAGGTGATTTTAAGTTCCAGTAGAGACTATTTTTGTGATATTATTTGTGGTTTATTTTGTTCAAAGAGGGTGAAAAAGATATGCCCAACCCCAATGAGCCTTAAAATAATCAACAATAAACCAAATACAACCTAATGGGTTACTTTTTTCTTTAAACTTCCAAATTTTCCCTTTATCATTCTTAAATTTCTATTTCATTTTATCATATTTTTCATTTAGATTTTATATAGTGTAATTGCTTGTAACCCTCTTGCCGTTTTGAAGCTACTTAAAGCAAATGGGTTTTGTATATCTAAAATATCAATCATAAACAATCATCCCACTCGACCAATTCTCCCTAAATACTGCGCCAATCTCCCCTTAGTAGGAATAGGGGTAGCTAAAATAATCGTATTTAAATGGGAAAATCAATCCCCTCCCCAAAATAGGAGGTGGTAGCAAGAACTAGTGAGGCATTATTGATTTTTCCATCATGTGATTTACGATCATTTTTATTCAAACTTCCATGGATCGCTACATACTCTATTTTTAGATTTTAGTAATAATTCTAAATTATCAATATGTTCAATTCTATCGGTTAGTACCAGTATTTTTCTATTTTTGTGTTTGATGATTTGTTCCAATATGATTCTGTTTATGTTTGTTCTCAGCAGCCATAAGTTAAAATCTGCAAAATCTGCTGTTTCATTGATAAAGTTTGTTTCAATAATTTTATACTCTTTTTTTCCATCTTTTTTTTGCCTTTGCTCATACGCAATAGGTCCTAACTGTTGGTATAAAAGTGGCTCCATCCCATCTTTTCTATTTGGCGTTGCACTAAGTCCTAAGATATATTTCCCTTGAAATTTTTTTATAATTTTCTCAAAAGTAAGAGCTGGGATGTGGTGACACTCATCCACAATCACAAATGAATAATTTTTAATAAGATCAGAATTGTTTTTCAAACTTTGCATGGTCGCCACATCAATATAGTTTGTCAGTTTATTTTTACTTTTCCCAAGATATCCAATATCTTTTTTCTCAATATTAAAATACTCACCAAATCGTTCACACCATTGATCAAGAAGTAGGTTTTTATTGACTATGACTAAAGTATTTACCCCTCTTTTTTCGATCATTTTTGCCCCTATAACTGTTTTTCCAAACCCTGGAGATGCCACACAGATACAAAAGTCTTTTTTCACAATTTTTTCTATCACTTTTTTTTGCTCAGGGCGTAATTCAAGAGAAAATTGAGGAACCGCTATAGTTTTCACAAATCGTAAATCTTTGTAGGAATAATCAAGAGAAGAAGTAGCAAAAAGCTCTATAACATTTCGCATCAATCCTCTAGGAAGAAGAAGTTTATTGTTTGTTTGTGTAAATCCTTGAATCTTGTAAGGGGTGTTATAGATTGGTTTTCGTAGTTTTTTTAAAATCTCCACTTGAGGGTTGTCAAAAGTAGCCATATCTTGTAGCTGCTTAATAACTTTTTGTGGTACTTTAGAAGTATCTATATAGATTTGTTCTTTAAGCTCAATAATATCTAAAGCAGATCTTGCTTGAAGGTTTTCTAGTCTTTCAATCTCTTTTTCTATCTGCTTTTTTTGAGTATACAGATCATTAAGCTGTTGTTTTATCTCCATAAACTCTATTGTTCTTCAATTGGCTCATCATGTCGAATATATTTTTCATTGATTTGAAGTTTGTTATATTGACTACTTAAAGTAGAGTTTTTCTTTTTCCCTTCCCCTTCAAATAGACCATTTTGCTCTATAATAAGCTCATTATAGTGCATCTTTCCAAGAACTTTCCCAAAGCCCAAAATATTGGCTTGGTCTACTTCAAACAGTCCATCTACAATCCCGTTTACTGTAAGAACTTTTGATCGTATCTCTCCTAAAACTTCCCCATTTTTTCCAATAGTTACATCTTGAGATGCTACAATGATCCCCTCAAAACGCCCATCTATAAAAATAGACCCTTTTGTATCTATCATCCCTTTAAAGGTTGTCCCTTTATTTATTACTGTTGTACCAGTTTCTGACTTTGATTTTTTATCAGATTTACTAAAGATTCCCACTCTACTCTCCTTTGTTTTTCAAATATTTGTTCATAATTTTTCATATCCCAATTGATAAAATCTTCCGCATCAAGTAGTCTTGTCGCATATCGCACCTCATAATGCAAATGGGGACCACTACTTCTACCACTATTTCCACTTCGTGCTATTTGTTGCCCTTTTTTAACCACATCTCCTATTTTCACATCGGTAAATCGCAAATGCCCATACACCGTTTCAAAACCATTGTTATGCAAAATAATAACTACTCTTCCAAAAGTTCCTTCATTTTCTGTTCTTGCATATCGAACCACACCATCAGCTGTAGCTAGTACAGGAGTTCTTCTAGCAGCTCTTAGATCAGTCCCTTTATGGTAATCTCTTTTTTTAGTAATTGGATGGGTTCTCCATCCAAATTTTGAAGTAACATAACACTCCTCTAGGGGGCATCCACTAGGGATTGTTTGGAGCATATACATTTTTTGTGCAGAACTTAGCTTTGCCAGTGTTGCTCTTTGGATGAGACTTGATTCCTCTTCATTGTTTATACCTATGATATCTTCTATATCATCAAGCTTCTCCCCCAACTCATCTATTTTTGCTTTTTTATCCTCAATCTCCTTGCTATAGATATAATTTTCTTGTGTAAGAAGATCTCTTTCGTTATTGAGATGTCCAACCTCATCTATAAGCTTTGTAATAACTAAAAAGCTTAAACTTACCACTATAAGCGTTACTAAAACTGCCCATAAAAATATTTTTTTCAAAAGCCTGCTTATATTAAATGACTTTGAACTGTTGACATCTGAAATGGTGATAATCAATCTATCTTTTTTCATATCTTTTCATCCCTTTTAAAAACTCCTCTACAACTAAAAATGATCCAAATACCAAATAATTGTTTTGCTCATTTATATTCATTATCTCAAATTGTTTATATGTAATGTTTAGCTTTTCAAGTGTTTTTTCTAAAAGCTCTTGAGAAACTACCCGTTTATCTTCTAAAGAGATAATCTGCACCTCTTGTAAATATGGTTTTAATATTTTTAATATTGTTGGATAATCTTTATCTTCATAACTATTATATACCAAAATGAATTTTTGTGAGCTTTTTTCAAGCTCTTTTGCTATAACGGTTGCAGCTAAACTATTATGACCAACATCTATTATAATATTTTTTTTATAATACTCAAAACGACCTTTGAGTTTTGGTAAAGTGTACTCAAAAGAGCCTATTTTTAAAAAGTTGATCACATTAAGTGCAATTTGAAAATTTTGCTGTAAATATTTTGGGAGTGATGAGATATCACATTGAGGTTCTATATTTTGAGCCACTATATATTTTTTATCTTTTAAAAGAGTTTTTTGAACCTCTAAAACCTCAGAATAGATTTGATTTGCTACGATATAACTTCTATCGCAACTTCTCATCTTCGTCGTGGCAATCTTTTTTATAGTATCACCTAAAAAACTTTGATGATCCAATCCTATTGGGGTAAATACACTTAAATCATTTTTTACCACATTGGTTGCATCAAACTCTCCACCAAGCCCCGCTTCAAGGACTAAATACTCTTTTTTATCACTTAAAACAAATGCTAAAAGGGTGGTATATTCAAAATAGGTAAGTTTTTCAAGAAGAGTTTTTGACAATTTTTTTTGTAAAAAAAGGTGAGCTTTTTCAAGTTGATTATCAATGGCATCTTCTCCATCGATCCAAATCCGCTCATTAAAGCTTATAATATGAGGGGAGCTATAGTGCAAAACTGTTTTTTGAGCTTGGTTTAAAAGTGAAGCGATATATCTTCCTGTGCTTCCTTTCCCATTGGTACCAACTATATGGATCACAAAGGGCAAGGAGATATCATTTTTTATAGCCTCCCACCCTTTTTGGATCACACTATAGTCAATTTTATCATAATAGAGTGTTTTTGCTTCTAAAAAATCGTGTAAACTATTTTGTGTCATCTTGGTTCATATTTTGCAACGCTATTTTTGTAAAAACATTTTTCAGTGCTCTATTGGTAGCATCATTGATCGCTTGATTTTTCCTTTGATCGCTTAGCTGCCCATCATTAGCAACTGCATAATCTGAGTAGTCACTCAAAGAGAAACTTTTTGTAGGTTGATCTTTTTGATTATATCGTACATTTATACGCACACTTGTTCTATATTTACTTACATACCCGTCTGTATCAGAAGTGAGTGCACTATGAGATACTGAGCCCAACGAAAGGTATACAAAGGTATCTGCTAGAGATTTATCTTTGACAAGCTTCCCTTGTAGGTTTCCTGTAATGATTCGATTCATAGTGTCTTTTATAAAAATAGAATCTTGAAAACTATTGATATTTACATGCAGATCTACATACACCAACCCTTTTATCTCTTTTTGAGCATAAGTTACCGTTGGTTTATATCCACACCCTGTCATAATGAATAATGAATAGTGAATAATGAATAATGATACAAGGAATGATTTTAATTTCACAATTACCCTTTTACAACTAAGTTAACTAATTTATTTGGAACCACAATCTCTTTAATTAGCTCTTTTCCCTCTATCCATTTTTTTGCGATCTCACTTGATTTTGCCATTTCTAAAATTTCCTCTTTAGAAGCACTAGGGCTTACCTCTATCTCCCCTCTTTTTTTCCCATTAATAGTTAGTGCTAAAGAGATTGAGTCTTGAACAAACACTTCCTCTTTTACTGCAAGTTGCTTCTCAAAATTAGCTCTTGCAAAAAGTGAATCGCTAAGCTCCCAGCAAGTATGTGGGATAATAGGCTCTAAAATATTGGTCATAATATAATACCCCTCAAGCCAAACGGTTGGATTATCTTGTTTATTCAGAGCATTTAAAGCTTCCATACAACTAGCGATCAAAGTATTAAAAGCAAAGGTTTTATTCATCACTTCATTGGCTTTTTGAAGTGCCTCATATACTTTTTTTCTCGCTTCTTTTTCATTGTCATTTAATGATGCGTGGTCTAATCTTTCGATTAGCGAAGCATTGGCTCCTTCACACTTCGTGCTACTTTCATAAAACCTTCGTATAAACTTATAAGCCCCCTCAACCGCACTATCATTCCACTCTAACTCTTTGGTTGGAGGGGCTGCAAAAAGGATAAATAGCCTTGCGGTATCTGCTCCATATTTTGATACTATCTCATCTGGGTCTACCACATTCCCTTTTGATTTTGACATCTTTGCCCCATCTTTGAGCACCATCCCTTGGGTAAGCAAATTTTTAAATGGTTCTATACTATTGGTATATCCCAATTGATTTAAAGCTTTGGTAAAAAATCTCGCATACAAAAGGTGTAAAATAGCATGTTCAATCCCACCAATATATTGATCCACATCCATCCAATAATTTGAATCTTCTTTATCGATCCCCACTTCATCCCATTTTGATGGATTGGTCGCATATCGTAAAAAATACCAACTAGATTGCACAAAAGTATCAAGTGTATCTGTTTCTCTTCTTGCACTTTTGCCACATTTTGGACAAGAACAGTTTTTCCAAGTTGGATGATTCTCTAACGGATTTCCCTCCCCTGTAATCTGCACATCTTCAGGCAATGCAATTGGTAAGTTTTCAATTTTTTCAGGAACTATCCCACACTCACTACAATGGACAAATGGTATTGGGGCACCCCAATATCTCTGTCTTGAAACTCCCCAATCTCTTAGCTTGAAGTTGACTTTTTCATATCCAAGGTTATTTTTCTCAAAATGTTCAATTATTGCTTTTTTAGCAGTCACATTAGGCATATCAGTAAACTGATCACTATCTACTAAAATACCCTCATCTGTAAAAGCCTCTTGAAGATCAATAATCCCCATTTTGGTATCTATTACGATTTTAATGTCAAGTTTATATTTCGTTGCAAACTCAAAATCTCGATCATGTGCAGGCACTATTGCCATAACAGCCCCACCACCATAACTTGCCAATACAAAGTTAGCAACCCATACAGGTATCTCTTCCCTGTTAATGGATGGATTACCGTTATCTCAAGATCAATCCCCTCTTTCTCTTTGGTTGCTCTATCCCTTTCGGTAACTTTTTGCATCGCTTCAATTTGTGCTATTTTTTCATCACTTAAAAGTTTGTTTTCAACGATATATTTAACTATTTTGTGTTCAGGAGCAAGTGCAGTGTAAGTCACCCCATAGATAGTATCTGGTCGAGTGGTAAACACTTCATATTTTTCAAAGGTATTGTTTAATTTTTGTTTTGAGCTATCACTTAAAACTAAATTCAAACTCTAGCCCTGTGCTTCGTCCTATCCAATTTTCTTGCATAGTTAAAACTTGGAGGCCATTTTCCCTCTAAAGTTTTCAAATCATCCAAAGGGTTTGGGCATATTTTGTAATCGCTACATAATACCCCTGGCATCTCTTTTGTTGTACGGGTGTATCACATCTCCAACAACACCCCTCTTCCACTTGCTCATTTGCTAAAACAGTATGACAAGGTTCACACCAGTTTACAGTTGAACTTTTTTGATACAAAAG
Organism: Campylobacterales bacterium; assembly: GCA_018399655.1. Lineage (GTDB taxonomy): Bacteria > Campylobacterota > Campylobacteria > Campylobacterales > Arcobacteraceae > JAIOSF01. The sequence goes on along the minus strand of JAGYNS010000003.1, from coordinate 6,964 downwards.
CCCCTCTTGATACATTCTAATAATAAACTCTTGTTCCCATTTTGTATACAGCTCATCACTTGTTGCAAACTCCCTTGTTTTAGAAAAGCTTAGACCTAGACCTTCTAGCTCTTTTCTCATATAGTCAATATTTTCATAGGTCCATTTTTTTGGATGGAGTTTATGTTTTATCGCCGCATTTTCTGCTGGCATCCCAAAACTATCCCAACCAATAGGGTGCAATACATTAAAACCATTTTTTCTAAAATGTCTCGCAAACGCATCCCCTAAACAATAGTTTCTTACATGCCCCATGTGGATCCGTCCACTAGGATAGGGAAACATACTTAAGATATATTTTTTCTCTTTGCCACACTCTTCTTCAAGCGGTTCAAAACTTCCATTTTCATTCCAAAATTGTTGCCATTTTTTCTCAATACTTTGTGAATCATACTGCATATAAAACTTATCCTTTAACGATTATAATCTTCATTGTCTGTACTTTTTGCACTCTCAATCAATGCTAATGCTACAGAGTAAACATTGGCTACTACTGCTCCTATAGCTAAAGCGATTGCTAAATCTACATTATCTGTAAATGCGAATACTATAAATGCAGGGATCAAGTGAAGATCGGCTACAAGCGAGCTTGCAAGCAATTCTGCTGAGAGCAGATTTCGAACCCCAATTTTCAATATGGTTGATATTACATTGACCCCTGCAGCTATAAATAGTGCTACAGCATTTGGCTCATACAAAAAACCTGCCGTTGTGGTTAGACTCATTAAAGAGAAAAATATATATACGACTTTACCCCAATCCATACGCTACTCCTTGTTGAGCTTTTCTTTTATTGTTGCGATTCTACTAAAAACTTCGTTATATACGCTTTAAACGGAAATAATCTCTTTAAGCATAAGATTATATTCCACCATATTTCGAAACTCATTTTTACTTATTTGTGCCACACAGCTTATGTTTTGCCCTTCGCATAAGCTTTGCTCATCAATAAATACAAGCATATCGATATCTGTTTGCCCATTAGTAAGGATAAGTTTACTGTATTGTTTATTTTTCCCTATTTTATTTATTTTCTTGATTAAAAGATTTTCAAATAAGAAAAGTGGATAGGGATTGGTAATACCATAGGGACGATACGCTTCTATAAGGTTATACACCTCTTGCCCCACATTATCTAGTTCAAAAACTCCTAAAGCGTTGTGTGATTGATCGGTATCGCTTTGGAATTGTGAAATATTTTGACTTAGTTGAGTTTCAAACTTTTGGATATTTTGAGTCTTTAGTGCTAGACCTGCAGCTTGTTTGTGTCCCCCAAATCCAAGCAGTGTTGAGGAGCAACTTTTTATAAGCTCATACAGATCAACTGTATCGGTACTTCTACAGCTTGCTTTTGCTTTTTCCCCATCAATACTTAGTACAAAACTTGGTTTTTTATATTTTTCACACAGCTTTGAGGCAACTATCCCTATGATCCCCTCATTCCATTGATCACTTGCTACTAGGATGATTGGTTTTGTTTCATCAACTTGCTCTTTTGCTTGTTCAAATATCATCGCTTGTTGGTTTTTTCTTTGCTCATTAAGCCCTATAAGATACTCTAAGTGATCAAATGTCAACTCCAAATGTTCACTTAAAATAAGCTCCAGTGCATCGCTTGGATCATTCATCCTCCCCGCACAATTTATAAGTGGTGCTATTTTAAATCCTATATCCTCTTCATTGATATTCTCTAAGCCTAATCTTTGTTTTAAAGCTATAAAAACAGGTCGTGTAGAGTTTTGTATCACTTGAAGTCCAGCTTTAAGCATCGTTCTATTAAGACTTACCATTGGCATAATATCCGCTACAATAGCTAATGCCAAAAGATCAAGGGAGTCCATTAAGTTATATTTTACCCCTAAAGCATTTTTCAAACTTCCACACAGATACCATGCCACATGGGCTCCACAAATCTCTTTAAAAGGAAATGGGCAATCTTGTTGTTTAGGGTTAACAATTGCAAAAGCCTCTGGGAGTTCACTTCCAACTGTGTGATGATCGGTGATGATCAGATCTATCCCTTTTTTCTGGCAAATATTTGCAGCTTCATAGGCACTAATACCATTATCAACAGTGATGATAAGTCCCCCATCTATTTTATCAAGTATTTTGGGGCTAAGCCCATATCCATGCTCAAAGCGATTTGGGATAATATACTCTACAGGGATATTGCAAAATTGAAAAAAATTTACCATAAGAGCCGTTGAGACAACTCCATCTACATCATAGTCCCCTACAATAGTGATTGTTTCGTTGTTTTTGATCGCTTCTACTATCCGTTGAGTCGCTTTTTCCATATCTTTCAACCCATTTGGGTGGGGGATATCTTTTAAGCTTGCAAATTGATCATCTTGTGTCCGTTCATTGAGTATTTTTTTGATTATTTCAAGTGTCAGTGTTGTATCCATAAAGAAATTATATCTATTTTAAACTATTTTTAGCTAAAATAACCGCTATTTATATAAGAATACCTCTAAATTAGGATTTATAGAATGGAAAAAGCAAAATATATTTGGATGGATGGAGAGCTTACCCCTTGGGATGAAGCCAAAGTTCATGTTCTTACACATACGCTTCACTATGGAAATGGAGCGATTGAGGGGACAAAAGCATATAAAACTGCTGATGGAAGATGTGCTATTTTTAAACTAAACGAACATACACAAAGACTTATCAACTCTTCAAAGATGACACTTATCAATGTTCCTTATAGTGTTGAGGAGCTCAATAATGCTCAAATAAAACTTTTACAAGAAAATGAGCTTTTTGATGGGGCATATTTAAGACCTCTTAGTTATTTAGGATACGGGGTAATGGGTCTTTACCACAAAGAGGCACCTGTACATGTATCAATCGCCGCGTGGAAATGGGGTGCATATCTTGGTGAAGAGGGATTAAAAAATGGTATTCGACTGAAAATCTCTTCATTTACTAGAACACCAAACACTTCAAGCATGGGAAAAGCAAAAGCAGTAGCCAACTATCTTAACTCACAAATGGCAAAATATGAAGCGGTAGAAGCGGGATATGATGAAGCACTTTTAAGAGATGATCAAGGGTATGTTGCGGAAGCTAGTGGAGCATGCTTATTTATGGTACGAGATGGAAAACTTATCTCCCCACCAAATGACAACTCCTTAGAGTCAATCACTCAAGCTACTGTTATTGACTTAGCTTTGGATATGGGAATAGAGGTGCAAAGAAGAAGAATCACACGAGAAGAGCTTTATATAGCAGATGAAGTATTCTTAACAGGAACCGCTGCAGAGGTTACCCCTGTACGAGATATTGACCATAGAGTCATAGGGTGTGGAAGTAGAGGAGTTATCACTGCACAACTTCAAGAGGCGTATTTTGATGCCGTAGCTGGGAAAAATGAGAAATATATAAAATATCTCACCTACATCAACTAAAACTAAAAGATATACTTAAGACTCTCATCAAGGAGTCTTGTATATCATTACACAATTTTATAAAAAAGGGAATATAGATGCCAATAGACAATGACTATTTTAAAAATAGACAAAAACAACAAGGAAGTACAAACAACTCACCAAAAAATGGTGGATCAAACGGCGGTGGAAACGGTGGAGGAAATGGTGGTGGATACCAACCACCTTTTGAGCCACCTCAGTTTTTCAAAAACTTTGGAAAAGGTTCAGCTGCCATTTATGGGATTATCATTATAGGGATATTTTTGTTTTTAGCAAAACCTTTTGTAGTAATCAACTCAGGGGAAGTAGGGATTAAAATCACTACAGGTAAATTTGAAAATATCCCTTTAGAGCCAGGTTTTCATCTGTATCTTCCAGTAGTTCAAAAAGTGATCATAGTAGATACAAAAGTAAGACTTATCAACTATATGAGTGTAGAACAGATGAGTACAATTGATAGTGGAATCAAAGTAAATCCAGCTATTAATATCCTTGACTCTAGAGGACTTCCAGTGTCTATTGAGCTTACTGTTCAATATAAATTGACTCCAAGTGGAGCTCCAGCTACTATTGCCACATGGGGTTTAGCATGGGAAGAGAAGATCGTAAACCCAGTGGTTCGAAACATCGTAAGAAATGTTGTAGGGGAGTTTAATGCTGAGGAGCTTCCTAAAAAGCGAAATGAGATAGCAACTTTAATTGAAAATGGGATAAGAGAAAAAGTGGAAGAGCTTGAGGGGCGACCTGTAACGGTTGAATCGGTGCAATTAAGAGAGATCGTTTTGCCAGAGAGAATTAAAGAGCAAATTGAACGAGTACAGATCGCGAATCAAGAGCAAGAGAGAGTAAAATATGAGGTTTTAAGAGCAAAACAAGAAGCTGAAAAGAAAGCAGCACTTGCAAAAGGGGAAGCGGATAAAAATAGAATTGAAGCACAAGGTCGAGCAGACGCGGTAACTATTGAAGCTGATGCACAATCAAAAGCAAATAAACTGATCGCTCAATCACTTACACCAAATCTATTGCATATGCAACAAATTCAAGTGCAAGGGAAGTTTAACGATGCATTGCGTGAAAATAAAGATGCAAAAATATTCTTAACACCTGGTGGTTCTACTCCAAATATCTGGGTTGATACCAAAGATAAAGCACGAGATACAGCAATCCACAAATAACAAAGAAAAATTATAAAGAGAAGTTTTCTTCTCTTTAGGAGTACCATGCAAAAATTTAAATATATTATTATTTTAGTGTTGATTTTAGTTTTGGCATTGGTCTACTTGCAACTTGATGATTATGACAATATCTCCCATTCACTCTTAGAAGATAATATAGAATCTCAAAAAACTATTGAGAATCTCCAACAAAAGATCACAACACTTGAAGAAAAAAATAGTAAGCTTCATGAAGATATCGTATTTTTGCACCACAAAATAAACTCTTTGAACCTTGAGATTGAATCTTTAGAGCTTAAAAATATGCAACAACAGTTTCAAGACAATGAGATAGAAAGAATCGAGCAAGAGCTTTTTTTAGATACCATAGAGCAACAAAATAAACAGACTCAAACTACAAAAGATCATATTCTTCAAAAACAGACAAAAGAAACTTTTACCATGGATAATGAAAACAGTATAACAGGATTTGGACAAACGAATGAATAATAAAATTATAGATACAATAGATTTTGAAAAAGGTGGTGGGATAATCCCCGTCATTACACAGCAGAGCAATACTAAAGAGGTATTGATGCTTGCGTATATGAATAAAGAAGCTTTAGAGCTCACAATGCAAACTAACTATGCACACTATTTTAGTAGAAGCAAACAACGACTTTGGAAAAAAGGGGAAAGTTCAGGTCATACCCAAAAAGTGGTCTCACTAAAACTTGACTGTGACAGTGATACACTATTGCTTTTAGTAGAGCAAGAGGGAGTAGCCTGCCACACAGGGAGAAAATCTTGCTTTTTTACTGATATGCAAACTGGAGAAAAAACAAGTGAAGTAGAAGTAGATACAACTGCTGCTTATGGAGTGATAGATACTTTATACCATACCATTTTAGAAAAAAAACATGATGACCCAGAAAAATCATACACCGCAAAACTTCTTCAAGGGAAACAAAACTCAATGCTGAAAAAAATAGTGGAAGAAGCGGGAGAGTTTACCTTTGCTATAAAAGACAATGACACCCAAGAGATCATCTATGAAGGAGCTGACCTTGTGTATCACTGTTTAGTTGCAATGGCAAGCAGAGGCATCTCCCCTGATAGGATCAAACAAGAGCTAGTAAAAAGATTTGGTATGAGTGGAATTGAGGAAAAAAACTCTAGAACAAACTAGATAGTAGGAAGTAGGAATACTATTTAAGTATATCTCTATATTTATCCCTAATTGCACAAAACTCATCAAGATGCTCAAAAAATATATCAACAAGTTTTGGGTCAAAGTGTTTCCCTTTTTGCTCTTTTAGCAGGGCAAATATCTTTTCATCTTCCCACGCTTTTTTATAACACCTATCACTTCCTAATGCATCAAATACATCTGCTAAAGCTGTGATTCTTCCATAGATACTTATCTGTTCCCCTTTGAGTCCTTGAGGATATCCTGTCCCATCATATTTTTCATGATGTTCGTAAGCAATAGTTGCCGCTATCTTAAGCAAAGGTCTTTGTGAGTGTTTGAGCATCTCATATCCCAACAAAGCGTGATCACGCATAATATCTCTTTCTTCATTGGTTAAAGCGGAATTCTTATTTAAAATACTATCAGGAGTCGCTACTTTTCCTATATCATGCATAGGGCTTGCTTCTTTTACTAAATCTACTGTTTCAGGATCAAGTCCATAATATTTTGCTAGAAGTTCACAGTAGCACGCTACCCTTTTTACATGATTTCCAGTCTCTTTACTTCGACTCTCTCCTATAGCACCCATGGTAAAAATTACCTCTTTTTGAGTCGCTATAAGCTCTTGGTTTAAAGCATAAATCTCTGAGATTCTACTGATCATTTGTTGCTCTAGGTCATTATTGATCTCTATGAGTTGAGATTCTTGTTTTTTAAATTTTTGGTGCAGCTGTATTTTTTGGTTTACTTTTTGAAGAACAGGGATCAAATCATCCATATCTAAAGGTTTTACTAAATATCCAGAGATATCAAGCTGAGAGCACTGAAGTAGATATTCACTATCGTCAAATCCAGTTACAAATAGAATAGAGACTTGAAGATCTTTTTCCCGTATCTTTTTTGCCATCTCAATTCCATCCATATTTGGCATATTGATATCGGTAATAATAAGATCAAACTCCTCTTTTTTATATTTTTCAAGAGCATCTTTCCCATCAATAGCAACTTCTAGTTTATCAAAAAAAGATGATAGCATAGTGTGGAACATATTGCGAATCATCGCATCATCTTCTACAAAAAGTACTTTTATATTTTTGCTAATATTCATATTGATACTCACTTACGGTCCCTTAATCTTTTTACTT
>JAGYNS010000299.1 GCA_018399655.1 Campylobacterales bacterium | reverse complement strand
CTAAAAAACCTAGAGCATGACTCACCCCATTGAAGGTCTCTTCTTTTTTGGATTGATCGCGTGTTGGAACAAAAATGGACATCTTTTTTTCTACTTACCTTTTGATTTACTTGCAGTTTTGAGTATCAAAAAACATTATATATAAAGTGGCTTGAAAAAAGCTAAATACACCTTTAAAAAACAAAGAAGAGAAAAGAGGTTTCAAAAATATGGTGGAATTACTTAAGATATAATAGATAATATATTAGCTATTATATGTAAAATAAACAAATAAGAGCTAATATGTTATCTATAAATATCTCTACTCCCTTTTCCGTGATGGATGAACTCAAAGAGAAGTTCAAACAAAGAAGACTTTTTTTTGATCTCACACAAGAGGGTTTGAGCTCTAAAAGTGGTGTGAGTTTAGGTAGTATCAAAAGATTTGAATCCACAGGACAAGTTTCACTTGAATCACTCCTGAAAATCGCTTTGGTTATTGATTGTTTGGATGACTTTAAACTCATAGCAGAGCCAAAGTCTAAGCCTATATCTTCACTAGATGAGATTTTAAAAGTAGATAAAAAACCTAGCAAAAAAAGAGGGAGTATCAAATGAATACCAAAAGTGTCAATGTTTACTTCAACAATAGATCTCAAAAGCTCTTCGTAGGAAAGCTTGTCTATAAAGAGAAAACTATCTATTTTGAATATGATAAAAGTTTCTTACAAAAAGGGATTGAACTCTCCCCTTATAAACTGCCTCTAAGATCTGGAGTACATATTTGTGATGATAGAGTTTTTGATGGATTGTTTGGTGTTTTTGCCGATAGCTTACCTGATGGATGGGGAAAGTTGCTTATAGATAGACACTTGATGTCACAAGGTGCTGATTTTTATGATATTACACCGCTTGATAGACTTATGCTTATAGGCGGTTTTGGCAGTGGAGCATTGAGCTATGAACCTATCAAAGAGAGTATATCACCACCCCATCAACAAATAATTCTTGATACTTTGGCGCAATCTTCACAAGAGATACTCAAAGGGACAAGTGCTTCGATGATAGATACTCTTTTAGCCATAGGTGGTTCAAGTGCAGGGGCTAGACCAAAAGCGATGATACAACTCAATACAGATCTTGATATTATTCACGGGGTACAAGCGCTTCAAGATGGCTATCAGCACTATATGGTGAAGTTTCCAAGTACAACCGATCATGCCCAAATAGGAAAACTCGAATATGTATACTCTTTGATGGCAAAAGATGCAGGAGTTGATATGCCTGATACCAAGTTGCTTCACGGTCAAAATAACTCCTATTTTGCTATAAAAAGATTTGACAGAGTCGCTGATGAGCGGGTGCATATACACTCTGTAGCAGGGCTTGTTCACAGTGACTTTAGAATCCCTAGTTTGGATTATGATGATTTGCTTAAGCTTACTTTGCATCTGACAAAAGATGTCAATGAACAAAGTAAAATGTTTAGACTCGCTGTTTTTAATCTACTCACTCACAACAGAGATGACCATGGCAAAAACTTCTCGTTCATCCTTGATGACTCATACAATTGGAAACTAGCTCCCGCGTATGATTTGACATTTTCTTTTGGACCTGGTGGTGAACATAGTACCACTTATCTTGGAATCGGCAATAACCCATCACTAAAAGAGCTAGAAAAATTAGCAGATAAGCACTCCATAAAAAACTCAAAACAGATCATAGATGAAGTCAAAAGTGTGGTCTCAAACTTTAAAACCTATGCAAAAGATGTAGATATGTCAAAGAGT
>JAGYNS010000298.1 GCA_018399655.1 Campylobacterales bacterium | reverse complement strand
CTCCCCTTACATCCCCTAGTTTCCAATCATTTTTAGGGGTGTCTGCTCTTGTATTGTGACAATCCACACAAGCCTGATCAAAAAAGATATCTGAAACAGCAACTGTCAGATACTCTTTCCCATCTCTTTGAATCACCTTTGTAAAGGTATCATGTGGATTTTCTTCTACATGGTGTAAAGCTTGATCTTGCACAAGATTCAATTGCCGCTCAGCTCTATTTGGGAATGGGTAATGGCTAAACATCTGAACTGATATATCTTTTTCAGGAAGTATCTCGCTTAGATCGTGTAAAAGTGTCGCTGGAAGTGGGATAGTATCTTCTTTTTCAAAATGATCAAAATTTATCTTCACATCACTTGGATGATTTTTAATTACATTGATCACACTATTAGTATAATAGCCTCTTGTTTTTTTAAGCTCATTGACTGTTGTTTGAGCTTTTTGTTTGAGATCTTCAATCTGATTCGTTTGGGATGCTTTTGGGATATACAAAAAAACTATGGCCCCTATAATCATTGCCGCTACAATAATAGGACCAATAAATGGATTCAAAAAGATTTTTATTATATTTTGATTTTTCATAGGTTTCCTTTATGCTTCATTAGCGTGTGAAAACTCATAATAGATCTTTTTCACCTCATCTATATTTTCTACAAATAGATCCACTATTTTTGGGTCAAAATGCTCACCACTCTCTTTTTGTAAAAGCTCTAAGGCATCTTCAAAACTCCACGCTTTTTTATAAGGTCGCTCTGAAGTTAAAGCATCAAATACATCCACAATAGCTACTATGCGTCCATAAAGATCAATATCTTCCCCAGCAAGTGCATTTGGATACCCTTTGCCGTTATATTTTTCATGGTGGGTGATCGCGATAGTTGCCCCTGCTTGTAAAAATTCACTTTGTGCAGTTTTAAGTATCTCATACCCAATAGAAGCATGGGTTTTCATGATCTCAAATTCATCCTCATCGAGTTTACCAGGCTTGAGCAGTATTTTATCTTCTATTCCCACTTTTCCTAAGTCATGAAAAGGGGATGCATAAAAGATAATATCTTGCTCTTTTTCATCTAGTCCATACGCTTTGGCTAAAAGTTTTGAGTAGTGTGCTACTCTTGCAACATGTGAAGCAGTTTCTGGATCTTTGTACTCAGCTGTTTTGCCTAAGACTTTAAGTGTCTCATGCTCTCTTTTGATAAGATTTTGTGTCGCTTTTTGCACTTCACTTTCAAGATGTTTTGCCCTGTCTAAAAGTAGTTGTTGCGATTGGTAACTTTGAAGAAGTGTTGTAATTCTAGCTTTAAATAAAATTGAATTGATAGGTTTACTTAAAAAGTCATTGACCCCTGCTTCAAACGCCTCTTTATGGATAGTATCATCACTTCCTGCCGCGGTTACCATCACGATAGGAACTATCTTTTTGCTATTTCGAAACTCTTTGATAAACTCTATGCCGTTAAGATTTGGCATCATATAATCTAGTATGATAATATCTACTTCGTTTTGCAATGAATACATCAAACCATCAAGGGGATCTGAAAAACTTTCAACACTTGCTCCTAGCTCCATACATATAGCCTCTACTAACATAAGATTGTTTTCATTATCATCCACTGACACAATCTTTATTTTTGAAAAATCCATACACTCACCTTTTAATTGTAAATCTAGTGTTAATATTGTATAATCTTTTCACTTAAATTGTTAAAGGGGTGTTACTTATGTTTCTAGGAAAAAAACTATTAGCGATCACTGTGTTACTTTTTTTAT
>JAGYNS010000297.1 GCA_018399655.1 Campylobacterales bacterium | reverse complement strand
TTTGTTATCAATTGCTTGTTTCTCAATCTCTTCAGGTTCAGCTTTTGCTCTTTTTTCTTGCTCAGGAGGATAGTATGTAACTTGACTATTGGCTATCTCTTGAATATGTGGAAGAAAAGGTTCATCAAAGCGGATAAAAATTAAGATATTTTTATCCTCTATATGCATTGAAAATCTATAAATACTCTCTATATTTTCAATTGCATCACCTTTGATGATGTGTTTATTTTGAAGGTTGAACTTTACTTGCCCTAGCTCCTCTAAGTTTTCATTATTAAAAGTGGTTACCAATCCACCTGAGAGATTTGAGATAAATTCACTCATAGCATCCATCGTATCATCATCAATCACTGAAGCTACATCATAATCTGTAGCACTCATCATAGTGTTAAATATAATTGAGGCACTGGTTGCAGGGATAAAAAACTCAAAATAGGTCACAAGCTTTGCAAAGTTAAACTCTGCAGTTACTTGAAGAAACTCATAACTATCTAAATCTCTAGGATCTACTTTAGTGGTTTCATCAATTGTTGCGTCTTTTCCTAAAAGTCCAATAAGTGTAGAGCTTAGCCCCTCTTGTATTATTTTTGATAGATCAGTTGCCATTTTTCTCTTTTTCTAACTTTTTTTTCTTTCTATTTGCTTTTTGTTGTGCAAGTATTTTCTCTTTGTTTTTTTGGTAATACTCTTTTCTATATTGCTTGAGTTGCTCTTTTTTTTTGTCTCTATACTCTTTATCATACTCTAAGCGACTTTTTTTATGTTGGTGGTAGTATTGTTTCTTTTTCTTTCTATATTCATCTATTTTATTTTTAATAATCTCTTCACGAGATTGAACATGGAGCATCTGCTTTTTGGCAATCTCTTTTAATTTATCCGCAAAGTTACCCCCAAAAAGCTCAACCTCATAATCAATTGATGAAGCTACTTTTTGAGCTCGTGCTTGTTTTTTTTGCATCTTAGATTTAAGATAGTAAGCTCTTTTTTTCCGTTTATGCTCTAAAAGCTTCTCTTCTCTTAATCTTTTAAGTTCTGCTAAATCCATTATTAAGTATCAATTACCTTTTAAGTTGATTTACTGTTTGTAGCATCCCATCCGTTGTCTGGATCGATTTAGAGTTTGCTTCATATCCTCTTTGGGCAGTGATAAGATTAACCATCTCTGATACTAACTGAACATTTGAACTCTCTAACATCCCTTGCTGAATACTTCCTAGCCCTTCTAAACCAGCTTCTCCAACTATTGGGTCTCCTGATGTGTCAGTTTCAAGATATATACTATTTCCTTGAGGAGCAAGTCCTGCTGGGTTAACAAAGTCAACAACTTCAAGTTGTGCTATATCTACAGTTTGTCCTGTGGTTGGATCAACAGCAGAGATAAATCCATCATTTGAAACAGAAACATTGATAAGTCCTTCAGGGATAGCCACTTGTGGGATCACCTCAAAACCTAAACCATTGACCAGAGTCCCTTCATTGTTAAGTTTAAAAGAACCGTTTCTTGTATAGCCTGTTTCACCTGAAGGGAGTTGGACTTGAAAAAAACCATTCCCTTGAATAGCCATATCATAAGTATTTCCTGTAGCTTGCAAATTTCCTTGAACAAAATTCTTTTGAATCCCAGCAACTCTCACACCAAGCCCAGTATCTATACCCGTTGGGTTTTTTGTATCAGCACTTGTAGCCCCAGCAGTGTAATTTAAGCTTTGATACATAAGATCTTGAAACTCCGTACGATCTTTTTTAAAGCCAGTTGTATTTACATTGGCAATGTTG
>JAGYNS010000296.1 GCA_018399655.1 Campylobacterales bacterium | reverse complement strand
TTGAGTGTCGTTTCTAAAGTTGGTTTTTCTTTTTTACTCAGGATCGATTTTGATAGATACGCTAAATTGATCGATTTTATATTTACCGCATAATGGATAAGATTTTCTTTCAGTATCTCTAGATGATCCTCTATTGTAGATCTTTCTTGTGGTACTCCTCTAGCTACAAAAATCAGATGAAAATCGTTGTACTTTCCTAAAGTTTGCACTATATCGTCACATATCGCCTTATTGAGTAAAAAATTTTTATAGTATGGTTCTATAATTTTTATAGAAAATCTTCCCTCTGCTTTTTGGGTAAAATCCTCAATAATAGAACCAGTTGTGATAGTTGAATAATGTAGATAAAGTGGCAATAGCACTACCTCTTTTATCCCCAACTCCTCTATTCTAGCTATGGCAGTTTGAGCAAAAGGGGAGGTGTATCTCATAGCAGGGGTTATAAAATATTCTGGCAAATACTCTTGAAGCTTTTTTATTAGCTTATCTGTTTCATCATGAAGTGCAGAACCGTTACCAATTTGTTCATAATGTTTCCAAACACTATTGAGTTTTGCAAAAACACTAATCGATGCTACCATAGATCGAAGTGTTTCATTTTGTAATGGTGACAGATTTTTATCATTATATTTATTTCGTAAAAATACCTCCAGTTCATCTTTGTTTCTAGCATCTCCACTATTTAATAACACCAGTGCTTTTTTCATCTATTGCTATCCTTATTTTCTATATCTCTTATATGGTCACTACACCATACAGCCAACTCTTTATCATGGGTAATGAGCAATATCCCTACTTTATCCAAAAAACTTAAAAGCATCTTCATAGTCTCAAGTGCAATGATATTGTCCAATGCACTTGTAGGCTCATCTGCTAAAATAAGATCAGGCTTCATCAAAACAGCTCTTAAAATACTACATCGTTGCAGCTGTCCACCACTAAGCTCATGTGGTTTTTTATATAAAAACTCTTTTTGTAGATTAAGAAGGTGAAGAATTTGATTTAACTCTGAAGACTCATAGGGTGCAACCACATCATCAATTTGTTCTTGTATTGAATAGGTTGGATGAAATGAGCTATAGGGGTCTTGGTAGATTGTTGCTATTTTCGCAGCTTTTATTGTCCCTTTTATTGGGTGTAAGCTTCCAGATATCAATTCAAATAGAGTTGATTTTCCACAGCCACTTCCACCAACTATACTTACAAGCTGCCCTTTTTCTAACTCTAAAGAGAAGTTATCATATATAAGTTTTGATTTTTCATAACCAAATTGAAGATTATTAATTTGAAGTACTGTATCTTTTTTCATTGTTTGTATTTTATCTTAATTTATATAAGATAACTTAAAGTAAATACTTTGTATCATTTAAATTCAAAAAATTTAGGAGAAATTGTATGAAAAAAATTGTATTAGGTACATTATTATGTAGTGCTGCAGCATTTGCAGCTGTAAATTTAGGTGCATGTAAAGCATGTCATGGAGCAAACTGGGAAAAAGCTGCATTAGGAAAATCTAAAATTGTTAAAGATATGACGGAAGCTGAAATTGCTGATTCTATGGTTGGGTACAAAAATGGTACTTATGGTGGACCAATGAAAGGTGTTATGAAAGGTCAAGTTGCTAAATACTCTGAAGATGAGTTAAGAGCATCAGCGGCTGACATTAAAGCTGGAAAATAGTTAGCACTTTTTCACAAAAGCTTAAGGTCAATCTTTTTTAGATTGACCTTTTTTTGATTCTTTCATTTTTTTGATTTTTTCCTCTTTTTTAATGGCATCTTGA
>JAGYNS010000295.1 GCA_018399655.1 Campylobacterales bacterium | reverse complement strand
CAAAAAAACATTTTGAAGATGAAGAGATATTAATGGAAAAATATCACTTTGATGATCTCGAAAACCATAAAAATATCCATAAAGAGCTTTTAAACAAACTACTTGTTTTCAAACAAGAGATGCAAAAAGGGACTTTTGATAAAAGTTTTATAGCTATTATTCTAAAAGAATGGTTATTGCAACATATTTTAGAAGAAGATATAAAATATAGCAGGTTTTTAAATGCAAAGGGAATATACTAATGGCTAAACTATCAAATATGACAAAAGAGGTACAACAACTTATCGAGATAGGGCACGCCTTAACCTCTGAAAAAAACTCAAATATATTGATGGAAAAAATTCTTCTAGGAGCAAAAGAACTCTCCAATGCAGATGGGGGAACACTCTATTTAGTAACAGATGATGAGAAAAATTTAAAATTTGAAGTGGTACAAACAAACTCATTAAATATCAAAATGGGTGGTACTCAAAATGAAATCACATGGCCTACACTCCCTTTATATCTTGAAAACAACCAACCAAATAATAAAATGGTAGCAGCTCTTTGTGCTCTCAATGGTAAATTGATCAATATTCCAGATGTATATGTAGCTGAAGGATTTGATTTTGATGGGACTAAAAAATTTGATCAAAACACAGGGTATCGTACAAAATCTATGCTTGTAATCCCTATGAAAGATCACGAGGAAAATGTGATAGGGGTCCTTCAGCTTTTAAATAAACATAATAAACATGATGAAGTTGTCTTATTTACAAAAGAGGATGAAGATATTATCGCGTCTATGGCATCTCAAGCTGCTATTTCTATAACAAATAGTAGACTTATTGAGGGTCTTGAGAAACTTTTAGATTCATTTATCAAATCAATTGCTACTGCAATTGGGGAAAAGTCTCCCTACACTGGAGGTCATATTGATAGAGTTGCAGAGATAGCTGAGACACTTATCAAAGCTATTCATCAAGACAATGATACATTTGCACAATTTACTTTTAGTGATAATGAGATAAATCAGATGACCAAAGCAGCATGGCTTCATGATATTGGGAAGATAGTCACCCCTGAATATGTAGTAGACAAAGGGACAAAACTTGAAACTATATATGATCGTATAGAAACTGTAGAAACTCGCTTTGAATTACTAAAAAAAGAATTAGAACTTGATTATCTAAAAAAATGCCACACTTTCGATGATCCAAAGAAGATAGAAAAACTCACAAAACAATTTCAACTTGATATTGAAGAGCTTGAAAATGATTTGACTTTTTTACAAGAGTGCAATACAGGCGGAGAGTTTATGGCTAATGAGAAAATTCAAAAAGTGAAGCAAATTGCTCAAAAGAGCGTGACCATAAATAAAAAAACAATACCACTACTTAATGATAATGAGATACATAACCTTTGTATACAAAAAGGAACTTTAACTCAAGAGGAACGGGAAGTGATTAACAATCATGTAACAGTATCCTATAAAATGTTAAAATCTTTACCTTTTCCTAAAAAATTGGCACGAATTCCTATCATTGCTGGATCACACCATAAAAAAGTAGCTGGTGGAGGTTATGCAGCTGAAGAAATTTTGGATCTTCCTATGACTATAGAAGATAAGATACTAGCTGTTGCAGATGTATTTGAAGCATTGACCTCTAGTGATAGACCTTATAAAAAAGCAAACTCACTAAATACTTCACTTAAAATACTCTCCTTTATGGTCAAAGATGGGGAACTTGATAAAGACCTTGTAAAGTTTTTTGTGCAAAATAACCTTCACTTAGAATATGCAA
>JAGYNS010000294.1 GCA_018399655.1 Campylobacterales bacterium | reverse complement strand
TATAAAACCATGTTTTCTTAAGTGCTTCACACTCTCGACTGGTGAACCACATTGAATATAAAGATTTGCTTCAGGTATCTCTACAAAATAGACACCCTCAATCACTTTTGTTTTTTGTATCATCTCAAATCTATCCTTAAAAATATAATCTTACTGCTTAGCATCACCAAAAACAAAAAATAAAACTACTAAGTCATCTTACTTAATTTTCAATAAAACTTTAATAAACATTTTTTTGATATAATCTTTTAAAACAATTTATAAATGTATATTTTAAGGAAGTTAATGAGTGAGATAACTATTTTTAATAAAAGTTTACAAGACTACCTTACAAAAGAGATGCTCACTCTTTTGATCTATCCACTTTTAGGGAGTATGATTGTACTTTATGTAGCTTTTTTTGGGGTTGCCAATATGGGACTAGAAGCACTTGAAGATGCTCAACTAAAAATCGAACAACAACAAACCATGGTAGAAAATGGAGTAATAACAGAAGAACAGGTCACTCAAACTTATACAGGAAATGGTATCTTAGATTTTTTGCTTAAGTATACAGTTACTTCATGGATAGTAAGCTTTTTAGTCTACACGGTTGGAATTTTGTTTATAGGGTATCTTTCTATATTTATCTCACTTATCGTTATAGGTTTTTTAGCTCCAAAGATTTTGGCTATCGTTCATAAAAGACACTATAGTGAACTTGATATAAATAGTAATTTTAGTATACTTGATGGGATTGGTAAAATTGTCAAAACTGCTTTTGTGATGATACTTTTACTTATAGCGATGATCCCTTTTTATTTTATCCCTTTAGTAAATATAGTTGCTATTAATTTACCATTTTACTATTTCTTTCATAAAATGCTCCATTTTGATGTGGGTTCAACTGTTACTTCAAAAGAGGAGTTTGGGCAGATATATTATCCAGATAGGCTTATGATGAGGCTAAGAACTTTGGCTTTATATAGCGTTTCACTGCTACCATTTGTCGCTTTTTTTATCTCTATATTTTATATCATCTATTTAGGTCATGTCTATTTTACAAAACTAGAGCAGATAAAAGCACGCTAGCTTTTATCTCGGTGTAGGGTATAAGGGTTTCTCTGAGCTGTTGGCATAATAAGGGTATGCTGAATATTCACATGTGGAGGAGCTTTTAAAACATAAACAATAAGATCCGCTATATCTTTAGCTACAAGTGGTTCAAACCCTTCATACACAGCATCTGCTTTGTTTTTATCCCCTTTGTATCGTATATTTGAAAACTCTGTCTCAACAGCACCTGGTGCAATATTAGAAACACGAATATTGGTTCCAACTAGATCAATATTCATTGCATCACTGAGTGTATGCACTGCCGTTTTTGTCGCACAATAAACATTTCCACCTGGATAGGTCATAACCCCTGCTATTGAACCTAGATTGACAATGTGTCCTTTATTATTTTTTCTCATATGAGGGATCACTAATCGACTTATATATAAAAGTCCTTTGATATTTGTATCGATCATCGTTTCCCAATCTTCAATATTGCAACTATCAATTGGTGAGGTATCCAAAGCTAGTCCAGCATTATTGATCAAGATATCTATCGGTTTTTTTGCTAAAATATCTTCAAGAGCATTTTGTACCTCTTCTTTTTTTGTAATATCAAAACATAATAGAACTACTTTTATTGCATATTTTTTTTCTAACTTTTTTTTGAGCTCTTGAAGTTTGTCCTCTCTCCTTCCCGTTAGAATAAGATCTACACCACTTTTTGCAAGATATTTCGCACACGCTTTTCCT
>JAGYNS010000293.1 GCA_018399655.1 Campylobacterales bacterium | reverse complement strand
CGCTTTATATGAAGCCCGTGTTTTAAATAACTCAAAGCCTCTTCATAATTATCATCAAGTTTTGCATATCTTGCTAGTTCTATTTCAACAAATGGGGAGTAAACTCTTGCTTTCATCCTATTTTGTGTTTCATAAAGATTTTCTAAAATAGCTTTTGCTTCTTGATTCTCATTTTCTTTTAAAAGATATAAATAATAGTCGTGATAAAAATCTATAATCATAGGGTTGTTTTGATTATCAAGGATAAACTCTGGATTTTGTCTTGCATATGCAAAAAATCTTTGCATCGCTTGAGAGTTGCTCATATTTTTATATATTAAATATCGATATAAAAACTCTTGTGAAAGTATTTGAGGACTGCTAAACATATCAAGTTTTTGCGAATAGTTAAAAGCTTCATCATAATCTCGAAGAGCTATGGCTACTTTTTCCAAATTAAAATTTACTTTTGCTTCTGTTATTTTTCCATATACATTTTTTACCGTTGTAAAACTTCTCTCATCTGGGATCTCTACCATACAATCAAAAAGCTTCTCTAGCGACTTTTCTTTTTTCAATAAAAGTAAAAGTGCCTCATCGGAGATATCTTTTATCACCATATTGAGCTCTTTACATTGATTGGTATTAAGATAGTATTCTACCATTCTAGAGTTAACCATATTATATATTTGATCCATACTTTCATATCCAAATCTTTTTACAATGGAAGGGTAAATACCATAGTATATCTTTTTCATACGCAATATTTGCTCATACTTTTCATCTTCTATTGCATTGATAAGCTCTTGCATCATCGCTTTATATTGCATAGATTCTGACCCACTATATTTTGCAGCAAGCATGGTAGGATCAAATTTTCCCTCACGCATAATAATCTCATCAAGATACTCTTTTGCTCTTTTTAAAAAGGGGTTGTTTTCTCTTTTTATTTGTATCAACTCCTCATATATCTCTTTTGCTTTTTCCATATAGCTTTTATCATATCCTGCTATCTCCATATAGGTATTAGCAAGTTTAAATTTAAAATTGTCTATACTACTTGTTTCTCTTGAGTTCTCAATCAGTTTTTTTAAAATATCTATAGCAAACTCTGGCATTTTTGCTTCAACTAACTTATCTACTTTTTTTAATGCTTTGTAGCTATCATTTGCATAATAGTCTATATTTCTATTTAAAACTTTTTCCACTAGATCATACGCTTCTTGGTCTTGATTATTTAAAATATAGGCATCATACAACTCATCAGCAATAATTGTAGCCACATCTAAACTAGTAGTATTAATAAGCTCTTGGCGTAAAATATCAATTGCTTTTTTATAATCCCTTCTTTTTACATGGATTTGGGACTGTGCAACTTTTCCATATACTTTAGAGAGTGGATCATCAAAACTATCTTCAATAGCTTTTGCATAAAACTCCGCTTCATCTATGGTATTCAGCTTAATTTTAATCAAAACCAAAAGTCTATACGCCTCTAAAAGATCTTCTTGATCAATAGTGGAGTCATTGATAGCTTTTTCAAGTACCTCATTGGCTTGTGCAACTCTAGGAGCTGTATCCATTTTATATAAAATCTCTGCATGCAACAAACTCGCTTGAGAGTCAAGCATGTTTATATTATTTGTATTCTTAAATAGTTGTATATGTTTTAAAGCAACTTCTAATTGCCCCTCTTTTATATATCTTTGAACCTCTTTGAGTTTATCATTTGCTCCTAATATCTCCCTTTTTTGAGCTTGGGTTATTTGGGAAAGGTCAGGATTTACAAAGTTATAGTAAAAATCTTTTTTA
>JAGYNS010000292.1 GCA_018399655.1 Campylobacterales bacterium | reverse complement strand
TAAAGGTAGCGGAAGCAGCAAAAGTGATAGAAAACTCTCAAAGAGATATCAATATAGCATTTGTAAATGAACTAGCGATTATCTTTAATAAACTTGGTATCAATACAAGCGATGTGCTAGCTGCAGCTGGAACAAAATGGAACTTTTTACCATTTAAACCAGGGCTTGTAGGAGGTCACTGTATCGGTGTAGATCCATATTATTTGACTCACAAAGCACAAGCTGTAGGATACAACCCTGAAATCATCTTAGCAGGAAGAAGACTAAATGACAATATGGGAATCTATGTAGCAAACCAAGTAATAAAGCTTATGATAAAAAAAGGTCAAAAGATAGAAGGCTCAAAAGTCTTAGTCCTTGGTATCACATTTAAAGAAAATTGTCCAGATATTAGAAACTCAAGAGTTATAGATGTCATACAAGAACTTCAAGAGTTTGGATGTGATATCACAGTATCTGACTACTGGGCAGATAAAGATGAAGTACAACATGAATACAATCTAAACTTAGATAATGATGTGAACTATGACGACTATGAAGCTATAGTCTTAGCGGTATCACATGATAAATATAAAAATCTAGAATTTAAAAACAAAAATCAAATAGTTTACGATATAAAATCTATCTTAAAGAATAGTGATGGAAGATTATAATATATGAATGAATTAATCATTGACAACCAAACAATTCAAGATAAAATCTACACCATAAGAGATGTGCAACTGATGCTTGATGAGGATTTGGCATTTTTGTATAGTGTAGAACTCAAAAGATTGAATGAGCAAGTAAATAGAAATATTGAAAGATTTCCTGAAAAATTTAGATTTCAATTCACTAAAGAAGAGTATCTACCTTATGTATTCACAGAACAAGGTGTATCTATGCTTTCAGCAGTTCTTAGAAGTCAAATAGCTATAGAAGTAAGTATTAAGATAATAGATAGTTTTGTACAGATGCGAAAATTTATCTCATCAAATGCAAATATGTTTGGAAGATTTGAAAGGATAGAACAAAGACTATCTTTACACGATGAAAATTTCAATAAAATTTTTAATGCCATAGAGGAAAAAGGTACACCACAAAAACAACACATCTTTTACGATGGACAGATATTTGATGCATATCTTTTCGTAAGTGATATTATAAAGAGTGCAAAATCATCTATAAAACTCATAGATAACTATATAGATGAAAGTACTTTAGTATTATTTACCAAAAGAGATGCAAAAGTAGATGTGAAAATATATACAAAAAAGTTCTCTGCAAAACTCAAACTTGACCTAGACAAATACAATGCCCAGTATCCAAAAATAGAGATTGAAAAGTTTGATTTATCTCACGATAGATTTCTTATCATAGATGAAAAAGAGATATATCACTTTGGAGCGAGCTTAAAAGATCTTGGTAAAAAATGGTTTGCAGTATCAAAGCTTGATATAAACTCTTGTGAACTATTAGGAAAACTAAATTGACCCCTCCATCATCCCTAAATAAAGTACTAAAAAATGCAACTATATTACTCTCTGGAAATATGGGGGCAAATGTGTTTGGGCTTTTATCGATTGCTATATTTACTCACTCACAAGGTGCTACTATATTTGGGTACTATGTACTTTTTTTAACATTTATAGAGATAATTGATAAGATTTTTAACTTCCAAACATGGCAGACTTTTATAAAGTTTGCTACTGATTTTCAAGTCAAAGATGAACATCACAATGTGATGATACTTCTTAAATATAGCTTTTTGATTGATTTGGGATCTTTGATAGTAGCTACTCTTGTAGCTCTAACTTTGAGCTCTTTTGCTATGGAG
>JAGYNS010000291.1 GCA_018399655.1 Campylobacterales bacterium | reverse complement strand
CATATATATTTGTAATTGTACCATAATATTGTAGATAAATACAAATATATATGAATTAGTAAAGTTAAAACTCAAGATAAAGCAGTAGATTTTGTTTTAGGTGTTTGACTCTAAATCTTCTAACCCAAACTTTATCTTGAAACACTTAAGAGAAATAAAGATAAAATAAAAGTATATATTTTGTAAAAGTTGGTAAAAGAAGTATGAGAAAAACTACTTTATTTGTAGTGTTGATATTTGTGTTTGGGGTTAGTCTTTTTGCAAGTGAATCTCAAAAACTCCGTTTTGGTGTATTTTCTTATATGGGTAATGAAAAAACACGATTGCAGTATGAGCCTTTGGTAGATTATCTTACCAAACAGCTTAGTATTCCCATAGAGCTTCATATCTTAAGCCATCAAGATATGGTAGAAAAAGTTGCCAAAAATGAGCTTGATATCATCACCACTAACCCTTCTAATTTTTTATTTTTTAGACAAAGATATCATCTAAGTGGTGCCTTGGCTACTTTGCTTGTGGAGTTTCATGCAGATGCGGTAAGTCAATTAGCAGGGGTGATGGTGGTGAGAAAAGATAGCCAGATAGATACTCTCAAAGATATCTCTTCAAAAGTGATCGCTACTTCTTCAACTACTCGAATGGGTGGATTTCGTGCCCAAGCCTATGAGCTTCACAAAGTTGGGATCAATATTCTTAAAGATGCAACAAATATTATCCAAACGGAAGGTGCTCATGATGAGGTAGTAAAATTGCTATTAGAAGACAAAAGTATCGATGTGGCTTTTGTTCGCTCTGGAACTTTGGAGATGATGATAGAAAACAAAGAACTTGATCCAAATGAGATAAAAGTGATCAACCAAAAATCACATCCAAACTACCCCTTTATGAGCTCAACGCCACTGTATCCAGAGTGGCCTGTATTTGCTATGCCTCATGTGGATAGTGATCTTGTAAAAAAATTTATCGCGTCGTTGTATCTAGTCAAATCTGACAACTCTTTCGTAAAAAACACAGGGATCTATGGATATACTATCCCTGCGGATTATCTACAAAGTGAAGAGCTTACAAGAGCTTTGAGACTTCCCCCATTTGAAGATTTTGGAAAAGTTACGATTAAAGATATTGTAGATCAGTACTGGGTCTCTTTGATTTTTATTTTTATTTTGCTGATTGTAATCTTTGCTTTGTATATCAAGTCACTCTCATTTGCAAGAAAAATAGGCTCACTTCTTGATAATATGGGTGATGGGGTCTATGGAGTAGATAAAGATGGTCTATGTATCTGGATCAATCCAAAGGCTTTGGAGCTACTAGGATTTAAAAAAGAGGAGGTTTTATACAAGGATCAACACGCTCTTTTTCATCATCACACTTTACAAGGCGAGAAATATCATGAGCGTGATTGTCCTATTCATAAAACTATCCAAGATAAAAAAACAAGAGAGGTTGAAGAGCACTTTATCACAAAAAGTGGAGAGTTTTTCCCTGTAAGTTTAACCGTAACTCCTATAGAAAAAGGGAGTGGAGCTATAGTGATTTTTCGAGATATCACCCAACAAAAACAAGCCCAAGAAGCTCTCCAACACGCCAAACAAAAAGCACAATTAGCCAATAAACATAAATCTGAGTTTCTAGCGAATATGTCCCATGAGATACGAACCCCTATGAATGCAGTGATAGGGTTAAGTGAGATGTTAGAACAAATGGAGCTACAAGATGAACAAAAAGAGCTTGTGCAGAAGATCAATGGCTCTTCTAAAATCTTACTAGGGATCATCAATGATATCTTAGATTACTCTAAAATAGAAGCTGGAAAAC
>JAGYNS010000290.1 GCA_018399655.1 Campylobacterales bacterium | reverse complement strand
GAAGCGCATATCAGGCTTGTGAGCTGTTTGAGTTTTTGAATATTTTGGGGTTCGATGTTGAAGATGATAGGTAAATCACTCTCAATGACCGTGTTAATCGTCTCTTCAAGTTTCAAAGCGTAGGTGTTTTCATTTTCAAAATAGTAGGGATAATAGCCGTTATTGAGATACTCTTTGAAATATTCAAACGGCTTTATCTTTTGTGTAATCTCTTGCACGATTTGTGAGTGATTTTGAACGATTTTGGCAAGCTCAAAACTCGGTAATTTTATAGAGAGTTTAAGCTCTAAAAATTCTCGATAAGAGAGCCCTTGCACACGGTACAAAACCGCCCTACGACTCAAATCTGCCTTTTTATGCTCTATTTGCATCGCAGACGAACCGCTAAAAAGCACTTGAATATCTAAAAAATCATACATCTCTTTGAGATCGTGTTCATAATTTTTATACTTATGGATCTCATCGATTGCAAGCACTTTACCGCCACTTCGACTAAACGCGTCGGCTACGTCATAGAGTCTTATATTGCTCAAAGCAATACTATCAGCACTAAAATAGAGTTTTTTCTCTAGCGGTAGTTCAAGACTCTCAAGATACTGCAAAATAGCAGTCGTCTTCCCCGTACCCCTAGCCCCGATAATCCCTATGAGCTTATCGTTAAAATCAATGCTCGTGTGAAAATATCTTTTATAGCTGTAATGTTGTAGTTTGCGTATCTTCGCATACTTTTCAAAAAGAGTTTCTATATACATGCTAAGCCTTTTTGTTCTTTACTTTAGACATAATATCATATTTTTGTTGTTTGTAGTAGACAAAATGATTTCAACTGGCTACATTTTAAAGCCGATTGAGTTTTTGCATTTTTTTGACTCAAAAAATTGTATTTTTTTCATGGGGTTCTTTTATATGATCATGGATACGAAGTCACCTTTTAAGACACTTGTATCCAAGCCGTCTTTATAACTATAAAGCTTTTTGCCATCGCATTCCGAATACCATTCTTTAAGATATAAATATCCATATTTTTTTTCGCCATAAGTTTCTAAATATTCAATACCACTCTTTGGATAATCAGCTAATGAAAAAGTATATTTTGATATTTTTGCACTAAGTCTTTTAATATCAATTTTCTTATCAATCAAATCTTTCTCTTGATTCGTAATAGCTTTTTCATAAGCATTCCAATAGAGTTTTGCCATAATATTATGAGGGACAAAAACGGAAACTGATTGCATATCGATGAGCTTGATATGAGATTCACTAAATCGTAAATTTTTCAAATGATTGATATAAGTATTTAGATTTTCTATGTATGTTTTTTCATTATTGTCAATAATTTTGTCTAAAATTTGGCTGTAAAATTTATCAAAATCTTTAGTTTCCAATATATTTTTATCTTTTCCATCTTCTTGATATATCGCCGAAATACCTTTTCGTTTATCAGTTCTATAAACAAAATTTTCATTACCTTTACCAATGCTAAATAAAAATAGTTTATTACCTTCTTTTGAACTATTTCGATTTATTCGTCCAGCCAGCTGTTCATCGCTATCGACAAGAGATTTTTCTTTAAATCCGATGTCCATATCTATATCAACACCGGCTTCAACTACTTGGGTTGTGACAAGTAAGATATTTTTATCATGTATATTTTTTATAAAATCAATTATCTCTTTTCGTCTTGGTTCTAATATCGTACCGCTAAGTATAAAAATCTCGTCAAAAATTTCATTAACTTCTTTGGCATGTTTATAAAACTCATCTGCACCTTTTTTGGTTATAAACTCTATGATAGTTTTGACTTTTTTTGAATCATTGGTTTTTA
>JAGYNS010000029.1 GCA_018399655.1 Campylobacterales bacterium | reverse complement strand
TGAAGATAGGTAAAAAAGTACCTCTATGAGAAGAAAATAATCATAAACTTATGTTTAGCTTAGTTAAATATGAGAATTTCATCGGATGGACCTAGGATATTGCATAGTAACACAGTGTAAACTCCCATGTTGTCGTATAAGAACACTACAATCTACCCCTACAACTTCCCTTTTTGCATAGAGATTTTTTATCACTTTTAAAGCTTTTTGGTCATTTTTATCATTGTAGGTTGGGACAAGAACCGCTCCATTGATAATTAAAAAGTTTGCATAGGTTGCAGGAAGTCTCTCCCCATCAAAATATTTTGGCTCTATCCAAGGAAGTGGTATAAGCTTAAAGGGTTTACCATTGGGTTGTTTAAACGATTTGAGTTGCTCTTCCATCTTTTGAAGCTCTTCATAGTGTTGATCTTTTGTATCATTACAACTTTGATAGACAATAGTATCGGATGAGACAAATCGTGCCAAAGTATCGATATGGCTGTCGGTATCATCCCCTTCTAAATATCCATAATCAAGCCAGAGTACTTTTTTTAGTCCAAAAAACTGGATAAGCTTTTTCTCTATGGCAGATTTTGATAATTTGGGATTTCTATTTTGCTCCATCAAACACGCAGTAGTAGTAAGAAGTACCCCCTCCCCATTGCTCTCTATAGCTCCACCTTCAAGAACAAATGGGAGTGTTTGAACTTTGGCGTAGTTTTTAAAAAAACCTTTGAGTTTGAGTTTTTGGGTGATCTGATTGTCTTTATCGTAGGGAAACTTTTTCCCCCAAGCATTGAAAGAAAAGTCTAGCACTTTTAGTTCATCATTTTGCTGTATAGTGATCCCACCAAAATCTCTTGACCAAGTATCATTACTATCGATCATAATAAATGAGATATTTTTTTTCTTTGGAAATTTTGATTTGATATATTGAAGATTTTTTGATACTACGAGTACTTTTTGGTAGTGTGCAATCGTTTTTACAATAGTGACAAAAGTATCTACAGCCTCATCAAGATATTCTGCCCAGTCTGTATCTATATGAGGAAAAGTAAGCTGAACAAACTCTTGCTCCTCCCACTCTGCAGGTAATCTTATCATCTACTGCCCACCTTTTAAAAAGTTCCCTTTGAACTGAACATTGGCATTTTTTGCCGCAGCTCGTTCAGCAGCTTCTCTGGCTGCTTTTTCTTTGGCACTCTCTACGGCTCTTTCTTGCTGTTTTTTTGCCATTTCCATTCTTCTTTGAACCTCTATATGGGTAAATTTTCGTGTTCTTTGAGGAACCACTTTTTGGATGTATGAAAGATCATTGAGTCTTCGTATCACACTAAATAGTTTATCTTTATCTTTAATTTTAAATAAAAAAGAGTTCTCACTCTTTTTATCAATAAGTTCAAGGTCAAAATCTTTCATTACGCTAAAAATAAGTCCCACCGCATCAAAATTTACTACAATCTCATCAGAGAGTGTATAGATACTTCCATTTTTTGTTTGGTAGTAAGTTTCATTATCTTTAGGATCGTATAAGTTTGCTCTATCATAATATTTATAATAGCAAACAAATTGATCAAGTGATTTGTCTTTGTAGCAATCTTTTGCGTATAAACTTGTGAAAATAAAGGAAAAAATCAGAATATATCTCATAAGAAAATAGTATCCAAATTTTATTTAAGCAAAGTCAAAATATAATAGTCTTATGAAAAAATTATTGATAATACGACATGCCAAGTCAAGCTGGGATGATCCCTCTTTAGAGGATTATGAAAGACCTTTAAATAAAAGAGGCAAAAGAAATGCACCTTTTATGGGTGAGCTATTGTACAAAAAAGGGCTTTTACCAGATAAAATATTAAGTAGTGGTGCAAAAAGAGCGAAAACTACTGCTAAAATATTTCAAGAGAAAACAAAGTTTTCAAAAGAGATTGAGTTTGATGATGATATCTACTTTAAAGATGAAGATGATCTCATATACCTTTTGCAACAAACTGATGATAGAGTCGATACCTTATATCTTGTGGGACACAATCCCACTCTTAATTTTTTAGCATACTATTTTGTAGATTTTGATAAGAATATCCCAACTTGTGGTATCGTACAGATAGATTTTGATGTAAAATCATGGAGTAAAATCTCCAATAAAAATGCACACTTTGTTGCATTTGAGTATCCTAAAAAGTATACTTCTTAAAACATAGCTACAGCGATCCCCACAACATTCGCAAATACAATCCAAAAGTGGAGGTATATCCCACTTCACTGTTGATGAGGTTTTGATCTTTATCATAGATAAATGTGGTTGGATAAACAGATATTCCAAATTGTTTGGCAAATGCTCCATTGTGGTCATCTACTACTTTGAAAGTGAGGTCATTTTTTTGAAGGTATTGCTTTAGATCTTCTGTAGAGTGTGATTGTACCGCAATAGTTATCACCTCAAAATGTTTGGAGATAAACTCTATATTGGATGCTTCAAGTTCACATATAGGGCACCATGTAGCCCAAAAATGTATCAATATGGGTTTATTGGTTGGTATGACAAAGTTTGAGTTATCAATGAGCTCAAATGATTTTATAGTAAGATTTTGTTTATTGAGGTTTTGGGATTTAAAATAGCTCACTACATTTAAAACTACCGCAACGACAATAACTAGCTTGATAAACTCTATAAGATATTTTTTGATTTTGGGGTGCATCTTTGCTGTTTCCTTTGAGCGTTAAGAACGCTTCTAAATTTAATTGGATATAATAACGAAATTTTTTTAAAGTAGGTTTTTTATGGAGTTTGTATCTCTTTCTATCACGACACATGTGTATTCAATTATGGCTTTGATGATCATTATGATCTTCAACTACTTAAGTGTATCAAAAATGGATCAGTTTATCCCATTGGCAAAGCGATTGCGATTTATGACACCACTTTTTCATATGGCAAATGCTTTTGTTATCTATACGGGAGCCATTGTAGCAGCCTATTCTCATGATTTGAGTATCACTGTTATTTTGATGATTGCCACTTCTATTTTTGTGATGGTAACAGAGATCAAAAGATATAAAAAGATGCGTGTGATCCGATCTACGGATTATGAGTTGCAAAAAGAGTTTGTGCTTTTTGCAAAAAAAATATACACCATGCAGATCATTGCCGTTATGTTTACCTATGTGATCTCGAAACTTTTCTAAACGATGCAGTTTATCTATCATGAAAAAGCAGGTGAATCATCTTTAAAAGTTGATGGAGAGCTTTTTAAATATATCTTTAAAGTTCGAAGATTCAATAGTGATGAGAGACTCTATTTTCGAAACTTAAAAGATAAAGATATCTACTCTTATAGTGTAGTAGATATTGATAGAAGAAAAGCTTCCCTACAGCTTTTAAAAAGTGAAGAAAAAATCATAGAACCACAAAGATATCTCCATATTGGGTGGTGTGTAATTGACCCAAAAATAGTAGAAAAGTATATCGCTAGTCTCAATGAACTAGGCGTCTCAAAAATCTCATTTATCTATTGTGAATACTCCCAAAAACAATATAAACCAAACTTTGAAAAGCTAGAAAAAATCCTTCTTAACTCCTCACAGCAATGTGGAAGAAGTTCTATTATCCAACTAGAGCAAATTGACTCGCTAGAGGTATTTAAAGAGCAAAATCCAAATAGCTATATGTTCAATTTCTCCTCAAATAATATCCATAGCTTTAAAAATGAGATTGATACAATTATTATAGGGTGTGAGGGTGGATTTTCAAAAGATGAGGTACAAGGGTTTGATCAAAAAAGAATAGTAGGGATCGAAAACAATCTCATCTTAAGAAGTGAAACAGCAACTTTGAGTGTAGCTGGGATATTGCTTAGTTAAAAGCAAAAACTCCCCAACAAAGAAGATGCAAAAATATAGAGACAAACACCGCACCAGCTCCCATATCTTTGGCATTTTTTGCTAGTAGGTTATACTCTTTTGTGGTGATATCGACCACATTTTCTATAGCACTATTAAGCAGCTCCACAATCAAAGTTAAAAAAAGAGTGACCAGTAAAACTACCTTTTCCATAACAGAAAAATCGACAATATAGATCAAAATAAGCAAAGGGATAGCTGCTAATATCTCTAGTTTAAAAGACATTTCATTTTTAAAAGTGATCCAAAGACCACTTAGAGCATATCTTGAATTTTTAAAAAGGCTATATCTAGGTTTATTGTTATCTGTTTGATTGCTTCCATACATAAAAGTTCTATCCTTTTTTATTCTTTGGTCCAATAAATTATCTCAAACTCACCACTTAAAGTTTCAACGACTGCAGTGCAAGATTCTACCCAATCTCCACAATTAAGGTACTTTATATCACTGATCTGTTTTTTCTCAGCTTTGTGGATATGCCCGCAAATCACCCCATCATAGCCATTTTTTTTGGCATGGGTTGAGAGAAGTTTTTCATAATCATTGATAAAGCTTACAGACTTTTTTACATTGTCTTTGACATATTTTGACAGCGACCATTTTGATTGTATCTTGAAAAACTTAAAAATTTTATGTAAAACAAAGTTGATATTTAACAGCAGATCATACCCATAGTCCCCTGCAATTGCTAACCACTTTTTTGTCAAAGTGACCATATCAAAAAAATCTCCATGAGTAATAAGGTATCTCTTCCCATCGACCCCTACATATTCCATTTCGTTGACCACCTCAAAAGAATCCCCAAGTAGCAAAGGGGTAAATGGGCGGATAAATTCATCATGATTCCCAGTAATAAAATAAACATTTGTCCCTTTTTTAGCCATCTTGAGAATTTTTTGCACTACATTTGAGTGGGACTGATACCAGCGAAAACGCCTTTTTATAGCCCACCCATCAATAACATCTCCCACTAAAAAAAGATTTTCCGATTCTGTTTTTTTTAAAAAATCCAATAATAGATCTGCTTGGGAAAACTTTGTCCCTAGATGTATATCGGAAATAAAGATTGATTTATATTTCATGGCTCAAAGAATAGTATATTTTAGTTGCAATTGAGTTACGAACTCTCTTTTTTTTATAACCAAATTGTAACCATTTTTTTGTATAGTAGCTTATGAAAAATAAAGATATTTTAAAAATAGTTCTTTTTAGTGATACTATTTGCGATGCCAATGGGGTGTCTCGATTTTTACAAGATATGGCAAAAGAGGCTTTGAAAAAGCAGCCTGTAGAGTTTCATATCTTTAGTTCTACTGTAAAAACATATTGTGATACACTACCAAATGTTCATATTTTCAAACCAGCATTGAAAATGAAAATGCCATTTTACAAAGAGCTTGATCTAGTGATACCACCAGCTTTTAAGATGGCAAAAAAATTAAAAGAGCTTGATCCCGATATAGTTCATATATCAACACCAGGGTTTGTAGGTATTGTAGGTTTGTTTATAGCAATGAGGTACAAAAAACCAATAGTAGGAACCTATCATACCGATTTTCCTATGTATCTGTATAAAAATACCAACTCAAAAATAGTGAAAAAACTCACAAGCTTTTGTATGAGATTGTTTTATTGGAAGTTTCAAGCTTTAGCTACAAGATCACAAGAGTATATTGAAAATATCCATCATGATGTAAAATTTGAAAAAGAGGATATCTACTTTTTACAACCAGGAACCAATATCTCCTCTTTTGATCCAAAATATTCCAATAGAGCTATTTGGGAAAAGTACAAGATCAATCCTGAATATACTAAGTTTTTATATGTAGGAAGAGCAACCAAAGAGAAAAATCTTGATCTACTGTTTGAGTACTGGAAAGAGTTTTATCGAAAAAGTGAATCGAAACGATCCCATTTGATTATTGTTGGAAATGGGGAGCTAGAAAAACACAAAGATGAACTTGAAAGCTACAATGTTGTATTTTTAGGGCACAAACAAAAAGAGGAGCTATCAACTCTTTATGCAAGTAGTGATATCTTTTTATTCCCCTCTACTACAGATACTTTGGGGCAAGTGATACTTGAATCAATGGCAAGTGGTACACCTGTAGTAGTTACCGATGAAGGTGGACCTTGTGGTATTGTAAATAGAAGTGAAAAAGAGGTAGGGTTTATAGTCCCAGCTTCCAATAAACAAAAATGGATAGAGATATTTTATCAAGTTGAAAATGAACAGATCGACACGAAACTTTTAGGAAAAAATGCAAATATATACGCCCAAAATTTCTCTATAGAGAAAACTTTTGAGAGTTTTATAGATATCCATAGAAAAATTGATATTGCTTAAGAGGTTTTAAAATAGACCCTAGAAGCTGCATAAAGATTTAAAAATAAATAGCTATTGGAAAAAAATAAAAACACCCCTCCCAGTTTTAAAAGATCTGTTTCTGGTACGATAGATCCAAAGAATAAAAAAATTATCCCTACAATATGCAAATAGTATTGTTTTTGCATATGCTTTATCTTGATCATATCTCGCATGGTAGGGATATCAAAAACTCCACGACTACTTAAATGAAACCATGTCAAAAAAGGGATAATCTTATACAACATACCACTGATGATACTCATCACAAACCCAACCCCTAAAATCACTACTAAAGGCTCCATTGGTAATGGAGCAAAACCCAAAACGATACCATAAACAGAACCAAGAGCTAGGAACACCATGGAGGTGATATAGTAGTTTACTGAGATATCTTTGAGTTTTCTTTTTCGACTGGTAATGATATAAATAGTATAGAAGCTAAAAATAAGAGCCAAAGTAAAAAGTATGATGGGATTTTGGAAAAAAAGTAAACTAGCAGCCATCCCATAGATGATAAAATACTGCATCTTTGTATGAAAAGCTTTGGTTACCCAAAACATAGGCACCACTTGAAAAGTGATAGATACAATGAGTAAAAACACAAAACCACCCAATACAAAAGTATAGTGGTAGTTGGCAAAAAGTTGATGATACTGGGATAAGTTTCCTGTAGCATGGGATATTGCTAGATCGATCCCTAGTAAAAATCCCCCAATAAAAAATAGTAAACTTAAAGTCATCCCTTGAACGATGATCGATCTGTTTTTCACTTTGAAAAGTTGATACAAACAAATAACAGTAAAAAATCCTAAGCCCAAAAGCAAAAACAAAGAAGAGAGAAAAAGCAAAAAAGTGTTGTATAAATAAAAGCCAAAAAAGAAACAAATTATCCCAAATACCAAAAGGGTATAAGTGGTGTTGGCTACAAGAAGTGGCTTTGGTATCACTGCCCCTGCTACTACAGGAAGCATCTGTTGCAATGCTCCAAATATAACCATCACCATAAACCCTAAAGTAAAAAGATGAACCAAAGCAATAGTTTGTGGTGTATGAATAGCTAAAGGATCGTTGAGTATCAAAAGCACACTTGCTCCCATAGCAAAAAGTACAGCGGTTAAAAAAAACTTCAAGGGTGCTTCAAAAGGTGGGGCTTGATCTAAACTTAGTCCTGTAAACATAGAAGATACTCTTTTATTTGTGGATTTTTATAAATATAGATAAATACCGTTTCATTTTTCAAAACAGTATGGTGGCTATAGCCATTGTTTTGTAAAACAGGATAGAGCATCATAGGCTCTATTCGGTGGATCATTTTAATATAGTTTTGCTCATCTATTTTGTAAAGATTGTTTAAAACACGCTCCATAGGCTCTGGGGCTTCAAGTTCCCTACAATCTAACTCTATAGCTTGAAAACTTAACACTTAAAGGCTTTCGATCTTTTCAATAAGTTGCTTTGGATCAAGAGCATTGTCTACAAGATTGTACATGATCTGCTCCTCTTTCATATTGTGCTGTTGCATCACAAACAAAAGATTTTCACTCAAACCTAAAAACTTCTCTTGATCATGGCTTGCAAGAGATTGTTCCATCTTTTTCATCAACTCTCTCATTTGATCATGCTCCATAATCATCACACCTGTTGGATTGCAACCATCTGCACCACTTGCATTAAAAGCTGGAAAGATCACATCCTCTTCACTAGAAAAGTGTTTGAGCATATGGGTTTGAAACTCTTCAAACATTGTTTTAGCTCCATCAAAATTTTTACTATCGACCATATTTTCCAAGTTGGCAAACTGCTCATCACAGGCTCTATGATCTGATGTCATATATTGGTTTATTGTCATTTTTTATCCTTGCTATTTTTGTGTATTGTATAGCAAAATAGGATCATTTGCATTGATATAGATCAATAAAACTCTAAAAACATCTCAAGTTTTTCTTTATCGATAAGTTCTCTTTTCTCATTGAGTATTTTAAGATTTTTGAGTTTTTTGACCACTCTTGAGAGTGTTTCAGGGGTGATATGAAGCTCTGTTGCTATGATTCTATTTTTTTTCTCTTGAAGGGAGTTGGGAAAATTATATAAATAGTGTGCTACTTTGGTGGTCGCATCAAATATCAAACTACGATTGAGCAGCGACTCCACCCCTTTTATTTTTTTTGTCAAAGAGCGTATGATATGAAATGAGATATTTGGATCTTGTTGCAACAAAGAGACAAACTCCTCTTTTTTGATCAGTAAAAAGGAAGACTCCTCAAGAGCGACACACGAAGCTGGAAACTTTATATTTTCAATTGAAGCCATCTCCGCTACTAAAGTTGGAGCTATAAAATTGTGCAAAACGATCTCATTGCCTTTAGGATCTACTTTGTATACCTTGGCACAACCACTATGTAAAAGATAAAAATAGTTTGGTAAATCCCCCTCATAAAACACCACTTGATCTTTTTGGAATAGCTTTTTTTGAGTGATAGAAGCGATAATCTCTAAATCTTTTGATGAAAGTTCAGAAAAAATATCATGAGCTTTGAGTGAGTCTATTAAAGATATCTCCATCAAATAAAATCCTTTTTGTAGTTTATGTAAAGATTTATTATAGTGGGATTTTATTTAAGGGAGCTCAAAACATTGACTTATGTCAAAGGGGGAGAGTATATATTTCAATACAATACCATAATAGGAGTTAATTATGTTAATAGATCAATATGAAAGAAAAGTAGATTATTTAAGAGTTTCAGTCACGAGTCGATGTAATTTTCGTTGCCAATACTGTATGCCAGAAAAACCTTTTGAGTGGACACCTAAAGAGGATTTGCTCTCTTATGAAGAGATGTTTTCTTTTATCAAAGTTTCCATTGATAATGGGATCAAAAAGATACGAATCACAGGGGGTGAGCCACTAGTACGAGCTGATCTAGATCAGTTTATCAAGATGATTAGTGAGTATAAGCCAGATATCGATCTAGCCCTTACAACCAATGGATTTTTACTCAAACAACAAGCCAAAAAGCTTAAAAGTGCAGGGCTTAAAAGGGTCAATATCTCTATTGACTCACTTGAAAAAGAGACCTTTTGGTATTTGACAAAAAAAGATGCCCTAGCGGAGGTCAAAGCTGGGATTGAAGCAGCTCTTGAGGCAGGGATGTTTGTGAAGCTCAATACGGTAGTGATAAAAGATATCAACCAATTTGAGATTAATGATCTGTACAATTTTTCAAAACAAAAAGGGATACAGATACGATTTATTGAATATATGGAAAATGAAAATGCTTTTGGGGGACTTAAAACCCTTCCAAGCAGTGAGATATTAAAAGAGCTTGAAAAATCACATCGTATCAAAGAGTTACCTGCAAAAGAAAACTCAGCAGCAAAGCTTTATCAAGATGAGAGTGGTTATCAGTTTGGAATCATTGAGCCGTATGATGATAGCTTTTGTAAAAGTTGCAACCGTATACGGCTGAGTGCTGAGGGGGATTTGATCCCGTGTTTGTATTTTGAAGATTCTCAAAATATCAAACAGCATATGGGGAGTGAAAAAGGGCTTGAAAATGTTCTTAAAGAAGTAGTTTTCAATAAACCTGAAAAAAACAAATGGAGTCACAATAGCTTAAACCTCAATAGCGATCAAGAGCTTTCAAGTAGAGCCTTTTATTTTACAGGTGGGTAATTTCATTATCTTGAGTATCTTGACATAGGTCAAGGATTTAATTTTTTGATAGTGTTACAATTCTAATGTTTTGATAACAAATTTATTTAAGGAGAGAAAATGGCACTCACAAGAAGAGATTTTCTAAAAAGTTCAGCAGCAGCTAGTGCAGCTGCAGCGGTTGGTATGTCTGTTCCTACAACAATGCAAGCAGCTTCAAATGAAGCCCAAAGCGGTTGGCGTTGGGATAAAGCGGCATGTAGATTTTGTGGTACAGGTTGTGGTATTATGATGGCTACAAAAAATGGAAGAATAGTAGCGGTCAAAGGGGATCCTGCAGCTCCTGTTAATAGAGGGTTAAACTGTATCAAAGGATACTTTAACGCAAAAATTATGTATGGGGCGGATAGATTAAAAACTCCACTTCTTCGAGTAAACTCTAAAGGTGAGTTTGACAAAAATGGTAAATTTGCACCTATAAGCTGGGAAAGAGCCTTTGATGAGATGGAAGTTCATATTAGAAAGGCACTCAAACACGCTGGACCTGAAGGTGTTGGGGTATTTGCAAGTGGTCAGTATACTATTATGGAAGGGTATGCTGCTCAAAAGATGATGAAAGGTGGATTTCGATCAAATGCTCTTGATCCAAATGCAAGACACTGTATGGCGTCTGCGGTTGTTGGTTTTTATCAAACCTTTGGTATTGATGAGCCAAGTGGGTGTTATGATGATATTGAGCTTACAGATACTGTTATATCTTGGGGTGCAAATATGGCGGAGATGCACCCAATTTTATGGTCAAGGGTAACTGATAGAAAACTTTCAGATCCAGAGAGAGTAAAAGTGATCAATATGTCAACTTATAGACATAGAACTTCAGATTTAGCTGATATTGAGATCATCTTTACACCAAATACTGACCTTGCACTTTGGAACTATATCGCAAGAGAGATTGTATATAATGCCCCTGAAGCTATCGATTGGGATTTTGTAAACAAACATATGGTATTTGCTTCACAACCTGTAAACATGGGTTATGGTATGAGAAGATCAGATGAAAAATCTATCATTGAAGGGAAATATACCGATAAAGAGATGGAAACTATCTCAAAAGAGATGAAAAAAGTAGTTTCAGCAACAGAAGCACCAGCATTAGCTCCTTTTGGATACAAAGAGGGTGATGTGATGGTCAATAAGCCAGCAGGATGCCTATACACTGGGAGATCTCCTTGAAGAGTACAAAAATTTCTTGCCCCTTAGAGAACGAGTTTTCGATAAAAATGATATAACTGATCCTGATGAAGATATTGAGCAATTCAAGAAAAAACTACAAACCTTAGCAAACCTTTATATCGAAAAAGGAAGAAAAGTTGTAAGTTTCTGGACTATGGGTATGAACCAGCACACAAGAGGTACATGGTGTAATACACTTTCATACAATGTTCACTTTTTACTGAATAAACAAGCAAAACCAGGATCTGGAGCATTCTCTTTAACTGGACAACCATCAGCTTGTGGTACTGCAAGAGAGGTAGGGACATTTTGTCATAGACTCCCAGCAGATATGATGGTAGCCAATCCAAAACATAGACAGATCACAGAGCAAAGATGGAAAGTTCCAGCAGGTACTTTAAATCCAGTGGGTGATCAGCATATTATGAAAATTCACAGAGATATCGAAGATGGTGTGATCAAATTTGCATGGGTCAATGTATGTAATCCATACCAAGATACTGCAAGTGCAAAACACTGGATCAAAGCAGCAAGAGAGATGGATAACTTTATCGTAACATCTGATGGATACCCAGGTATTTCAGCTAAAGTAAGTGATCTTATACTTCCTAGTGCCATGATATATGAAAAATGGGGTGGATATGGAAACGCAGAACGACGAACGCAACTATGGAGACAACAAGTTCTTCCAGTAGGTGACGCGATGAGTGATACTTGGCAATGGGTAGAGCTCAGTAAAAGATTTACAGTCAAAGATTTATGGGGACCATATACCCTTAGAAATGGGACAAAGCTTGCAGATGTAAGAGGTGAAGCGAAAAAGATGGGATATAGTGATGATACCACTATGTTTGATATTTTGTTTGCAAATGATGAAGCAAGAAGTTATGAAGTAGATCCAAACGACCCAATTCAAAAAGGGTATGACAACTCAAATAGTGTTGGAGATAGCAGAAATGTTGTAGGATCTGATGGTAAAGTTTTTAAAGGGTACGGTTTCTTTATCGATAAGTATCTTTTTGAGGAGTATGCATGGTTTGGTAGAGGACACGCGCATGATCTTGCAGACTTTGATACATACCATAGAGTAAGAGGGCTTAAATGGCCAGTTGTTGATGGGAAAGAGACTCAGTGGAGATTTAATACCAAATATGACCCTTATGCAAAAAAATATGGAAAAGAGACAGGTCATACTGAGTTTGCATTCTACGGAACTTTGGCTAAATCATTGGCTCAAGGTGATCTTAATGGTATCACTGATAAAACAAAAAAATCGTTGAAAAATAAAGCGAAAATATTTGCACGACCATATATGGATCCTCCAGAGATGCCAGATAGTGATTACCCTGTATGGCTTAGTACTGGGCGTGTGTTAGAGCACTGGCATAGTGGTACGATGACTATGAGGGTACCTGAGCTTTATCGAGCAGTTCCTGAAGCACTTTGTTATATGCACCCTGAAGATGCAAAAAAATATAATGTAAAACAAGGGGAACTTTGTTGGGTAGAAAGTAGAAGAGGAAGAGTCAAAGCAAGAGTTGAGACAAGAGGAAGAAATAGACCGAGTCGTGGACTTGTATTTGTACCGTGGTTTGATGAGAAAGTATTTATCAACAAAGTATGTGCGGATTATACATGCCCACAGTCAAAACAAACAGACTTTAAAAAGTGTGCGGTAAAAATTTATAAAGCGTAAAAGATGAAAACACAAACTATAAGTGAGCGGAGAAAGTTTTTTTTAACTGTAGCTAGAGCAACAGGTCTTGCAGCTTTAGGGGGTCTTGTATGGAGTGCATATGTTGATGAGGTAACAGCCTCTGAACTTACACTTCGACCACCAGGAGCATTGCCAGAAAAAGATTTCTTAAGCACTTGTATCAAATGTGGTATGTGTGTAGAAGCATGTCCTTTTGATACTTTGAAGCTAGCAAAACCAGGAGATAATAAGCCTTTAGGAACTCCATATTTTGAGCCTAGAGAGATCCCTTGCTATATGTGCCCAGATATCCCTTGTGTTCCAGTGTGTCCATCTGAGGCTTTGGATATTAAGCTTGTAAGTACCAATAATAGGCTTGATATCAATAAAGCTGATATGGGTGTAGCAGTTGTAGATGCAAAAAACTGTATCGCTTTTTGGGGAATACAGTGTGACGCTTGCTATAGGGCGTGTCCATTGATGGATGAAGCGATAAAGCTAGAATATGAACAAAATAGTAGAACAGGAAAACACGCCTTTTTAAAGCCAGTAGTGGATAGTGATTTTTGTACTGGATGTGGATTGTGTGAAAGAGCTTGTGTAACTGAAAAAGCAGCTATATTTGTACTTCCTAGAGAAGTAGCTTTAGGAAAAGTTGGAGATCACTATATCAAAGGCTGGGACAAAGCGGATGATAAAAGAGTCCAAGATGCAATGGGAGAGGAAACAGTGACTGATCTTAGTCGTGAAAAAGCGATAGACACCCTTAATGATATGGGAGGACTTTTAGATGATTAAAAATAAATATCTCATCCTCCGAAGAGTGACACAGATTGGTTTATTGGTTCTTTATTTTGGTGCAAATGCTTGGGGCTGGAGTTTTATTATGGGAAATCTAAGTAGTTCTTTGATCCTTGATACAATTCCTATGAGTGATCCATATGCTGTATTGCAGATGTTTGCAGCGGGAGCTATTATTGCTGCTGATATTTTTTTAGGGATGTTAGTTGCTGTTTTATTTTATGCGATTATTGGTGGACGAGCTTTTTGTAGCTGGGTCTGTCCCGTAAATATGATAACAGATTTGGCAAACTATTTACGAAGAAAGCTAGGATTTAATACTATCCAAAAAAGACAACCCGCTTCAAGAAGCATGAGATATTGGGTTGTAGGAATTAGTATTATTCTTTCGTTTGCTTTAGGTATTGCTGCGTTTGAGTTTGTTTCTCCAGTTGCAATGGTTC
Source organism: Campylobacterales bacterium (assembly GCA_018399655.1). Classification (GTDB taxonomy): domain Bacteria; phylum Campylobacterota; class Campylobacteria; order Campylobacterales; family Arcobacteraceae; genus JAIOSF01. The sequence continues at coordinate 2,023 of JAGYNS010000029.1, read as the reverse complement.
ACCGAGGAATCATCTTTGGTATGGGCTTTGGCTGGGCAGCAATTGTTGTGATCTTTTTATTTGATCTATTCGTATTAAAAAATGGATGGTGTGGTCATATTTGCCCAATAGGGGCGGTGTACTCTATTATTGGACGGTTTAGTTTAATTCGTGTAAAACATGAAGAGGAAAAGTGTACAGTATGTATGAAATGTAAAGAGGTTTGCCCTGAAAATCAAGTACTGTTTATGGTTGGAAAATCAAGTGAACAAGTGCTTATGGGAGAATGTACAAATTGTGCAAGATGTATAGAAGTGTGTGATGATGATGCTCTAAATTTTTCAATAAGAGATCTTGTCAATAAAAATAAAAATAAAAATTAAGGAGAATGGTTATGAGAACTATCGTATTATCTGGTTTGAGTGTTGCAACTGCGATGATTGTTTTTACTGGATGCTTAGCAAACAATGAAACAAAAAGTACACAGCAAGCTCAAGAGATTCAAAAGCCTACACAGCTTGTAACAGAAGAGTCTTTAGGGCTTAGAAAAGTGGATTTGTATAGTGAAGATTATGCAAAACCTGATGAAACAAAATATAGTGACGCATATGCGGGAAGTGGAAAGATGTATAATAGAGCATTTCAAGATGCACCTCCTATGATTCCACATGATGTGGAGGGGATGCTCCCTATTACTATCAATAATAATTCATGTACAGGATGCCATATGCCACAAGTGGCTTCAAGTATGAATGCAACTGCGATTCCAGAGTCTCACTTTATTGATTTTAGACCAACAAGTAGAGCAATTGGTGGTACGAATACTTCAAGTGCAGATATGAAAGATATATCGATCAAAAAGATGGATAAGTTAGCTGGGGCAAGATTTAACTGTAGTGCATGTCATGCACCACAAAGTGAGGGGCAACTTGTAGAAAATACTTTTAGCCCAGAGTTTACAACTGAAGATGGAGCAAAAAAATCAAGCTGGTCTGGATCAAATCTCACAGATGGCTTAGATACTTTAATGGAGTAGAATAGTATGGATAGAAGAGAACTTTTTAGTTCTCTTTTTTCTTCAAAATCAAAAGAGAAAAAAGAGATTATTGTAAGACCACCTTATTATTGTGATGAAGATTCTTTTTCCAAAGAGTGTATATCATGTGAAGATACTCCATGTATCACTTTTTGTCAAGAGAAGATAATAGTTTTAAGGGATGATCATACTCCCGCACTACAGTTTCAAAATAGTGGCTGTACCTATTGTGATGAGTGTGCGATACATTGTCCAAAAGAGGTTTTATCTTTTGAAAATAAAGCCAATATTGATAAAGATTTTGAGATCGATATGTTACAATGTATGAGTTGGAGTAACACTATGTGCTTTTCTTGTAAAGATCCTTGTTTAGAAGATGCTATAGAGTTTTTAGGTATTTTTAAACCAAGTATCAATCTTGAAAAATGTACAAGTTGTGGCTTTTGTGTAGGGGTTTGTCCTACTAGTGCAATCATACTTAAAGAGAAAGGAAAATAAAATGGCAGTACAATTTAAAGCATTTGTTTATGAAAATCAAGATGGAAATTGGTTTATAGAGTTGAGTGATCAATCAACACATAAAAGTGAAATATGTGAAAATATTGATATTTTTAAAGAAAAAATCCAAGATATGGGTGCCAAGTATGGAAATGATATTGAAGTAACATGGGTCAAGTCAAAAACACTCTCCCCTGCAAACTACCAAGATCTAGAAAATAAAATGGCAGAGCTTCAAAAGGAGTATGCAGATGAGATTAATGAACTTGAGCAAAATAAGTAAGATATTTTTTTTAACGGTTCTTATGGTTGGAACCTTATTTGCTAAAGAGACTTTAACTCCTGATAAAATATTCCAATCAAGTGGAACAGTACAAGATATAGTTTATAATGATGGAAAGCTATACGCAGGCACGAGCAATGGAACCGTTGAGATTTTTGACACCCAAACCACAGAAAAAATAGAGCAGATAAAAGTTCCTGATATTATCGATTTTATGGGAGATAGTA
>JAGYNS010000289.1 GCA_018399655.1 Campylobacterales bacterium | reverse complement strand
ATTTGATTTTTGATTAAGTATGCATTATTGAGTTTTGCATTTAAAATATCTGTGATAAATTGATTAGAAAGTGATGGATAGAGTGATTTAACTCCACTAAGAGTTGCAAAGTTTTTGATATCGTCAAAACTTAATTTTCCAAGAGCATAACTTTCCATACTGTAATGATCACCATTTTTTTGTATGGGTATAAAGAAAAGTCTCTCTTTGATATCTCTTTGAATGGTTCTTACGCTTACATTAAACTCATCTGCTAGCTCGCGAGCTGTAAACACTTCAGCATTGTTTAGCTTTGTAATGATTATAGAAAGTCTCATGGCTAGGGTGTCGTGAGATTTATTCATATTTTGTAACTCCTCTTGATTATATCTAGGAAGTGCATCTTAGAGATATGATTAGGTTGTTTTGAAGAAACAATACTGTATCTTTACGGAAACGGAGTAAGCTCTTCACTCAGTTTTGCTACTACTTGAGCTATTTCTATTTCTAATATATAAGGTGAAAGTAAAATACCCACTATAGAAACCATAAGCAGAGCGATTGAGAGATAATCGAGTATTGAGGCTTTCCTCTCTTGTTCTGTTTCTTTCTTTGGTATAGACTGTTTTTTCTTGGCTATTGTAAAAAGTGCTTTTACTCCTCTAGCCATATCATCCATCGTCATGAAGATACCTCTTAGAGCATTTTGATAGGCTAGAAAACTTGCAAATCGTGTACCGTATTTTGCTATAAGGAGTCCAAACATAGCTTCAATATAAAGCGATAAAAATAGAGCAAAAAACACCAAAGCAAGATCAAGTTTGATATGCCAAAAAAGTTCAAAAAATATCCTCTTTTCTCTTTTGTGTTTGAGTGCGGTATATTCTATGATAGCATGAACCCCGACAATTGCCAAAAGCCAAAAGAGTGAGACAAATACACTGAGCAATACAGAAAGCCCAATATAAAGAATCGTAAAAAGAGTTTTTTCATCGTGTTCGATGAGCCATTGTTTTATGTTTTGCATATTTTTATCCTGATTTTGCATATAATAGTTTATCTATATTGTCAAAACTTTCATCTGTCTGAGTAATTAACATTTTAACGGCATCTTTATCATTTTTCTTTTTGTCAATATGATAGACAGTCATTGTTATAGCTAATCCAGTTATTGCTCCGACGAATACAGTTGTTAAGATATCGGAAAAAGGTTCTAAAATAGCCGTTCCTTTAATAAGAGTATCAATATATTGTTCTACAATAACCCCTAAACTAACAATTAAGCCTGTAGCTAATAGTTTTTTTGCTTCATGCAAAGCTTCCTCATAAGTCATATTTTCAGGTGGGAATATTAAAACTTTTGCTGCTTTAAAAAGAGAGAAAATACCTTCTCTAATAATTCGTACTACCCTTTTACCTGTAGTTACAAAAGCGTTGATTACCACCGTTACTAAATTTGAGATAAATCCAGAGATAAAGCCATCTTTGAATGCTATCATTACATCTTTCCATTTGGCTTTAATTCTAATAGCGATTCTTTTTAATCTCTCTTTTAAAACACTAAAAAATCTATCATCTTCAAAATCCGTAGAGTAACCATTTTTATAAATATCTAGTATTTCATCAAAAACCGCTGTAAAAAACTCAGTTATTACAAGTCCTAAAGCTTGTTGCATACCCATCTTTGCACCTTCTTTTGCTCCAGCAACTGCAGTATTTTTTGCAAATTTTCCACTAGTGTAATAAGTTTTATTAATTTCTTTATCTATCTCTTTTCTTGCTTTCTTATCAGCTTCCATAGCTCTTTTATCATTAATTGTTGATAAATCTTCTAGTTTTCTTAATTCA
>JAGYNS010000288.1 GCA_018399655.1 Campylobacterales bacterium | reverse complement strand
TTTAATGATCTTTTAAAAAGCAAGCTTGCCTTTGAGCCGTCCCAAGTGGATAGTTTTGTAATTCTTGACCATAACAAACTCCCAACAAATAATTTTGCAATAGCTATTGATGATATGCTTTTTGATATCTCTACTATTATTCAAAATGAAGATGAGATAGACAATATACCAAAGCAGATCCATCTAAGAGAATCATTAGGATATGAAAAACAAATAGAATATATCCATCTTCCTAAGATTTTAGAAGAGAGTTCAAAAAGTATTCAAGCTTTGGTCGATGACGGATATCTTCCTAGTGCTATTGCAAATTATGCTCTTCATTTAGGATATACTCCCCCTAAAGAGATATTTACAATTGAAGAAGCTATTGAGTGGTTTGATATCAAACAACTATCAAACACTCCTGCAAAATTTGATATCGAAAAGCTCAATCATATCAATCGTGAACATATGAAGCTACTAGACGATATGAGATTTTCAAAAATAGTTGGCTTTGCCGATGAAGATATAGGAAAGTTAGCCAAACTCTACATTGAAGAGTGCAATACCGTAAATGAGATCAAAGAGAAAATCAACGCTACTTTTGAGAAAAAAGTTACCCCAAAAGGTTATGAAAAGGAGTTTCAAACTTTAAAAAAGTGTTTAGAAGATGCCCCTTTTATCAAAGAGTTTGATAAACTACTAGAGTATATTACACAAAAAACAGCACTTCAAGATGAGAAGCTTTTAGTGCCACTGAGCTTTGCATTAACTGGAACAACAAATAACCAAAAACTAGAACGGATTTATCCGCTTATTAGAAATTATTTAAGGGAGATTATATAATGTTAGATTCATTACTTGTAGCTTTTGCTACACTTTTAATAAGTGTTATTTCACTGTACAAATGGGTGGTAATAATATCCGCTATCCTTTCATGGGTACGACCTGATCCATATAACCCAATTGTTCAAATGTTGTATCGTCTAACAGAGCCTGCTTATGCACTTGTGAGACGATATATCCCAACTGTATTTGGTGGGATGGATATGGCACCACTTATTTTAATATTTGCGTTACAGTTTTTAGAGATTTTTTTACAAAATCTATTTTCTCAAATAATATAAGGATCACATAGAATGGGTGAGCATAAAGACTTTTTACGACTCAAAGTTGAAGAAGATTTAAAAAATAACAAATACAACAATATTATCACAAGATTTCCACCCGAACCAAATGGGTTCCCACACATAGGGCATGCAAAATCTATCAATATAAATTTTGGGATCGCAAGAGATTATAATGGAATTTGTACCCTTCGAATGGATGACACCAATCCAACAACCGAAGATACAAAGTATGTAGAAGCCTTAAAAGATGCAGTAGAGTGGCTAGGTTTTACTTGGGAAGGAGAGGTGCGGTATACCTCTGATTATTTTGACAAAATCTACAATTATGCAATAGAGCTTATCAAAATGGGCAAAGCGTATGTTGATAGTTTAAGTGAAGAAGAGATACGACAGTATCGTGGAACCGTTACCCAACCAGGAAAACGAAGTAAATATGCCAATCGTTCAGTGGAAGAAAACCTAGAGCTTCTTGAAAAGATGAGAAAAGGGGAATTTCAAGAGGGGGAACATATTTTGCGAGCAAAAATTGATATGAGTGCTGCAAATATGAAGATGCGTGATCCACTTTTATACAGAATCCGTCATGCCCACCATTATCGAACTGGGGATAAGTGGAAGATATACCCTATGTATGATTTTGCACACTGTTTATCTGATTATATTGAGGGGGTCACTCACTCTATTTGTACCCTAGAGTTTGAAAACAATCGGGATATCTATGA
>JAGYNS010000287.1 GCA_018399655.1 Campylobacterales bacterium | reverse complement strand
CTCTTGAGATATTCCAAAGAGTATATCCCTCTAAACCAATCTTTTGCAATACTCCATCTAAAAGCAATCTTGATATTCTCCCATTGCCATCAGCAAATGGATGTATCCATGAAAAACGGTGATGGGAACATAGTGCATACAACAAAGCTTCAGATTGTGTAGAGTTCTCAATCGCTTTTGCATAAAGGCTGTTAAATTGATTCATAGCACTTTTTACCTCACCAAAAGGAACCGCTATATGCTCTCCCACCACAACATCTATACCCCTATACTCTCCTGGAGTCATCTTGTGAATGATCCCATCATTTTCAAGCTCTAAAAACGAATTTGGCAACTCTTGATAAAAGATTGAGTGAAGTTTTTTTATAAGTTTGTCACAGTATAAAGTATCATAAGAGTTACTATTTTTATAAATATATTCTTGTACCTCTATATACTTCAAAGAGAGAAGTTGAAGATCTTTATTTTTTTCATTTTTAGAAAAGTTTTGTTTCATCGCTTTTTCAATATTGATAGGATGAGTCCCTTGGGATTCAATAAGATTTGAATAGTAGCTATTGGTAATTTTTAGTATGGAAGCTATCTCATCGAGTATGATTTGGCTATGTCCACCTGCGAGTGCTGTACTTCTGGAGCAAATCATCTCTGCTTTGCTTTTTAGTTCTTTGCTTATAGTTCCATCAATATTTGTAGGGACAATTGGCGCTATATACAAAAACAACTCCTTTGCGATATTTTTTGCTAGAAACAAGTACCTTAAATAAGCTTTCTTATCCTATTTCTTTATCTTTATTTTGCGACATCTTTTGCAGTATGATTTTAACACAAGTTTTATAAAACTCTATACAGATCAATACAAAAAACCAAAGGTATAGTTTTTATAAATTTTCAAAATCTTTATTTTCGTGATGTCAAAATGATATTGGTAGTTTATAATAAGAGCATAAAATTTATCACAAGGGTTAAATCATGAATAGATTCAAATGTGACTTTAGTTCACGATTTCGTATCTTAAAAGGTGGGAAGATATCTCTAGTAGTATCTGCACTTTTAGGAAGTGTTACTTTAAGCTTTGCAGCTCCAAGTGGAGAGAGTGTCGTAAGTGGAGGTGTAGCTATTGATAGAAGCATAGCCGATACTACCAATATCAACCAATCCACCCATAAGTCTATTATAAACTGGCAAGATTTTAGTATAGGGGCAAATGAAACAGTAAATTTCAATATGCCCTCATCTACTTCAAGCTCACTAAACAGAGTAATAGGAAACAATCCATCAAATATATATGGAAAGCTAAACTCAAACGGTCAAGTATTTTTAGTCAATCAAAATGGCGTTTACTTTGGGCAAAACTCACAAGTAAACACAGCAGGTTTTGTAGCCAGTACACAAAATATCACCGATGAGAACTTTTTAAATGGTAACTATATCTTTGAAGGTAATAGTGAAGCTAGTATCATAAACTTTGGAACAATCAATACAGACAATGCCTACACAGCACTCCTAGCAAAAACAGTACAAAACGAAGGGGTAATAAAAGCCACACTTGGAAATGTACAATTAGCTAGTGGAGAGAAAATCACTCTTGATATCAATGGAAACTCACTAGTTAAACTTACCATCGATAAAGGGACTCTTGATGGGCTTGTAGAGAACAAAGGAGCTATTTACGCTGATGGTGGGCAAGTTTATATGACCACTCAAGCTTTAGATGAAGTGCTCAATGGTCTTGTAAACAATACAGGGGTAATAGAAGCTAATACTATAGAGGAAAAAGAGGGAAAAATCATCCTTTTTGCTCATGGGGGAACGGGACAATATGATGGAGATATAAGTGCTG
>JAGYNS010000286.1 GCA_018399655.1 Campylobacterales bacterium | reverse complement strand
ACAACATATAAATCAATTCTATCTAAAAGTGGATCGGAGAGTTTGTTTTTATATCTTTGGATCTCAATATCACTACATCGGCACTGCTTTGATTGAGACAACAAATTTCCACAAGGACACGGATTTTGAGCAGCTATAAATAAAAACTTGGTGGGATATTTTACTTTTGAGTTTACCCTAGAAATAGATATGGCATGATCTTCAAGTGGCTCTCTAAGACTCTCCAGAACTGACTTTTGAAAGTGAGGCAACTCATCAAAGAAAACCATCCCATGGTTGCTCACGGCAATTTCCCCCATTGTGGTGCCTCCTACAATAGAAGCTTTTGTAGAGGAGTGGTGGGGCTGATTTGTTTTTCTTTGTGGGACAAATGAAGGCTCCTCCCCTTGAAGCGACTCTATTTTTGCTACATCGAGTATCTCTTCAAGATTCATAGGGCTCATAATTGAAGATAACCGTTTGGCTATCATACTTTTTCCACACCCAGGGCTTCCCTCTAGTAGTATATTATGATTCCCTGCAGCACTAATGAGTGCCGCTTTTTTTGCTAACGATTGCCCTTTTATATCTTTGAAGTCATACCCATACTCTTTGGTAAAATAGTATCGTTTATTGTTAATATTGATCGATTCATAGTTGTAATCTTGATTATTTATTTTATATTTTTCTTTATTTTGAAACATAAAAAACTCTAATGCCTCTTCTAAAGTTTCTACTGCATAAATATTCACATCAGGGATTAAAGAAACTTTTTCCATAGACTCTTTGGGGATCAAAACATTTTTGAGTTTTCCTTGCCGTACTAATGACAATATAAGAACAAAAATAGATTTTGTATCTTTAAGTTTCCCATCAAGACCTAGCTCTCCAAACACATAAAAATCTTTGAGATCTACCTCTTTTTCTTGTAAAGCGATAAGTAAAGCAATGCTAAGATCAACTTGTGAACCTTTTTTTGCTATCTCACTTGGACTTAAGTTTACTGTGATTCTTTTTGGGGGAAATTTAAACTCATTGCTCAAAAGTGCCGATTTTATTCGTTCTTTTGATTCTTGAATAGAGGTGTTGGCAAGTCCTACGATGCTAAAGCTAGGAAGCCCTTTGGTAAAGCTTGATTCAACATCTATACTTAAAGCTTCAATCCCATCTAATGAAGCTGATTTTAAAACTTTCATAGTTACATCCTTGTAATTTGTTGTAACCCTATTGTAATATAATTTTTTCAGTTTTTCCAAAAATATTGCATATTGCAATAAAATTACAAGACTATAATCTCCTCTTCCAGTTCTATTTTAAATTCTTGAAGTACTTTTTCCTTTGCTAAGCTTATAAGTTTTATCGCTTCATCGTAAGTTCCTCCACCCATATTGACTAAAAAGTTCGCATGAAGTGAGCTAAATGCCATGCCCCCTATTGTATATCCTTTGAGTCCCACTTTTTCTATAAGGTACCCTGCACTATGTTCCTTGGGGTTTTTAAAACAGCTTCCAGCACTTGGGAGGTTTGGTTGGTTGTCTCGCATTGTATTAAACTGCTTTTGAAGCTGCTTATCATAGCCTTGCTCTATATGAAATACCACCTCATAGATGATCCCATCAATTTGTGTATCTCTATAGCTATGTGGAATATCTTTTTTAAGTATCACTCCATCTTGTGTGGTAATGGAATAGAGGTGCTCAAATATCTCCCACTGCTTTAATCCTGCATTCATCTTTACAAGACCTCCTATATTTCCAGGAAGTTTCGCTAAAAGTTCAAAATGGGCAAGATTGTTTTTTTTTGCATAACTTAAAAGTTTTCCACTCGTTGTTGCAGCACCAACTATAAGTTTGTCACCTTTTTTGATAA
>JAGYNS010000285.1 GCA_018399655.1 Campylobacterales bacterium | reverse complement strand
ATGATGCATATAAGCCGTATAAGTGAAGAGTTGATTTTATGGTCTAGCTATGAGTTTGGGTTTGTGCGTATGAGTGATGAGTATGCGACCACAAGTTCTATTATGCCACAAAAGAAAAATCCAGATGTCCCAGAACTTCTTCGAGGAAAAACAGGGCGAGCCTATGGAAATCTTATGGGGCTTTTAACGGTGATGAAAGGGTTGCCACTAGCGTATAATAAAGATACCCAAGAGGACAAAGAGGGGGTCTTTGATAGTGTGAAAAATTGTGAGATAAGCCTTGAGATACTCAACTCTGTGATGGAAACACTTATTATCAATAGTGAAAAAATGGAGCAAGCGTGTAAAATAGGGCACCTAAGCGCAACTGATCTTGCTGACTATTTAGTACAAAATAAAGATATCCCATTTCGAACAGCATACTATATCACGAAAGATGTAGTAGCCTATGCGAACTCTTTATCAAAAGATATCAGTGAGCTAAATATTGATGAGATTAGAGCATCAAATGAAAACCTAAAAGATATAGAAGAGGATATTGTACAATCTCTTGATCTGCGTAACTCTATGAATGCTAGAAACTCTTATGGAGGAACAAGCACACAACAAACTAAAAAACAGATTGAGGTTTTTTTACAGTGGTTGGATAGCTAGATCCTTCCACTTATTTTCTAAGCTTATTGTTGTCATCTATTATCTCTTCTAATCTATCATGAGCTGGAAATGGTTCAAATGAAAGTTCAGTGATGCTGTCTCTTAACTCACTAGTCATATTTATCTCTAAAGCTTGAAGGTTTGATTTTAATTGTTTGGTATTTCTTGCTCCAATTATAGAGCTAGTAATATCATTATTGGAGTTTGCCCAACGAATGGCTAAAGCTGATGGGTCATAGCCATTTTTTGCCGCAAAGCTACAAAACTTGTCTGCTGTTTGTTGGTATATCTCATGTGTATAGCGTTGACTATAATATTCTTTTTCATTCAATCTTGTGTTTTTAGAGGAGACATTTGTTTGATATTTTCCCGTTAGAAGTCCTGATGCAATAGGACTATAGGATATAACCCCGAGATTTTGATCTTTTGCGAGGGGTAAAATCTCAACTTCAACTTGCCGTTTTACCAAACTATACATAGGCTGAATGCAATCAATACTATGAAGTAGGTTTGTTTTAGAGATATGGATACTTTTCATTATTTGCCATGCTGCCCAATTACTTACCCCGAAATAGAGTATTTTTCCTTGTTTTTTTGCTTCATCTAAAAATCGTAAACTTTCTTCAATATCAGTCTGTGGATCAAAATAATGCAAAAAATAGAGATCTATATAATCTGTTTGAAGTCGTTGAAGACTTTTTTCCAATTCTAACATTAGGTGTTTTCTTGAAGTACCTATATCATTGATATTTGGACTAGTTCTACTTCCTGCTTTAGAGGTTATTATGATTTCATCACGGCAGTTTTTTATACACTCTCCTAGAATTATCTCTGCTTCACCATCTGAGTATTTATTGGCACAATCAAAAAGATTTATCCCATTATCTCTGGCAATACCAAACATATTATGTGATTCTTTTTTCGTAGCTTCATTTCCAAATGTCATTGTTCCAAAGCTTATAGTTGAAACATTTAAACCAGTTTTTCCAAGTAATTTATATTCCATTATCTATCTCCTGTACTATTTTATTTGAAAAGAATAGTACTAATAATTGTATTACAACTACAACCTGTATATACAAGTTGTAACTAATTTGTAACTCAGCATACTTATAATTCGATTACAAAATTTGAAAATAAGAGAAATAATGACAAAAATATATGATTATGAGTTGGTTTACAATTACATATTAGAACAACTAAATACA
>JAGYNS010000284.1 GCA_018399655.1 Campylobacterales bacterium | reverse complement strand
TCTCAAATCTAGGCAGCATATAGGCAGTCATCTTTCCAATTTCTAATAAAATCCACCAATATTTCATCTATCCATTCAAAAAAGCTTCAACACCAAATCAAACTTAACAAAACCCCATTTACCCAATCTTTCACAAAAATCTGATACAATCCATCCTATGAATGAATTTAAAGTACACTCAGATTATCAACCAGCGGGTGATCAGCCTGTTGCTATACAACAACTAGTAGATAGTATCAATAAAGGGAATAAATATAATACTCTTTTAGGGGTAACTGGAAGTGGGAAAACCCATACCATGGCAAGGATTATTGAACAAGTGCAGATGCCAACTCTAATTATGACCCACAATAAAACTTTAGCAGCTCAGCTTTATAGTGAATTTCGTGGATTTTTTCCAAAAAACCATGTGGAGTATTTTATTTCGTATTATGATTATTATCAGCCTGAGGCGTATATTCCACGGCAAGATTTATTTATCGAGAAAGATAGCTCTATCAATAGTGAGTTAGAGCGACTGAGGCTTAGTGCTACCGCATCATTGCTTAGCTTTGATGATATTATCTGTATCGCTTCAGTTTCAGCAAACTATGGTCTTGGTAATCCTGAAGAATACAAAACCAATGTGCAAAAAGTAGATGTAGCTCAAGAGTATTCCCAACGACAAATGCTACTTAAGCTTGTGGAGATGGGTTATAAAAGAAATGACAAGTTTTTCGATCGAGCTGACTTTAGGGTCAATGGAGATGTGGTAGATATCTTTCCAGCATACTGGGAGGATGAATATATCCGTATAGAGTTTTTTGGTGATGAAGTGGAATCAATCCTCAAGATGGAATACCTTACAAACAATCTTGTAAAAGAGCTAGAGAGTACCACTATTTATAGTGTCAATCCTTTTGTAGTGTCACAAAATGCTCTAGCAAATGCAGTCAAAGAGATAGAAAAAGAGCTAGGTGAACGACTCAATTATTTTAAAGAAAATGACAAGCTAGTAGAGTATCAAAGGCTCAAACAAAGAGTTGAATTTGATCTTGAGATGATAGAAGCTACAGGGATGTGTAAAGGGATAGAAAATTATGCCAGATTTTTAACAGGGAAAAAACCTGGAGAGACTCCATACTCTTTGATAGATTATTTTGAAACAAAAAATATCCCCTATTTACTTATTGTGGATGAGTCTCATGTGTCCCTATCACAGTTTCGAGGGATGTATGCTGCTGATAAAAGTAGAAAAGAGGTACTTGTAGAGTATGGTTTTAGGCTCCCTAGTGCCATGGATAATAGACCTTTAATGTTTGATGAATATATCAATAAAAAGGCAAACTTTTTATTTGTAAGTGCCACACCAAATGAACTAGAAACTAATATGTCAAGTGTAGTAGCTGAACAGATTATACGACCAACTGGACTACTTGATCCCCTCATTGAAGTGCTTGATAGTGAATATCAAGTGGAAAGACTCCATGATGAGATCAAAAAAGTGATAAAGCGAAATGAGAGAATTCTTGTGACGGTTCTTACTAAAAAAATGGCAGAAGAGCTAGCAAAATATTATGCTGATCTTGGGATCAAAGTAAAATATCTTCATAGTGATATTGATGCTATTGAGAGAAATCAAATAATACGACAACTTCGACTTGGAAAGTTTGATGTGCTTATTGGGATCAATCTACTTAGAGAAGGTCTTGATATCCCTGAAGCTTCCCTTGTGGCGATCCTTGACGCTGATAAAGAGGGTTTTTTAAGAAGTAAAACATCTCTTATCCAAACTATGGGAAGAGCTGCTAGAAATAGCAATGGAAAGGTTCTTCTTTTTGCTAAAAGGATGACGGAGTCTATGAAATTTGCTATTGAAACTA
>JAGYNS010000283.1 GCA_018399655.1 Campylobacterales bacterium | reverse complement strand
ATAAGATAACATACATATACTTAATATTTTAAAATTTTTTGATATCTACTGTCATTTGTTGAAAAGTTTTCATCATTTAAGCTTTTTTGTCAATTATAATTCAAAACTAATCTCGAATAAGCCCTCTTTATCACTATTTTTGATACAATACCTAAAATTTATCTTAAGGCAAAGTGATGAAAAAGATACCTTATGGACAAGCTGATTATAAAAACATAAAAGAGAATGATTTTTACTATATGGATAAGACCCGTTTTATAGAAAAACTTGAAGCTTTAAATGAGAGATTTTTAATATTTTTAAGACCTAGAAGATTTGGTAAATCACTTTTTATCTCTATGTTGCATTACTATTATGACAGACACTACAAAGATGATCTAAAAACCCTCTATGGTGACACTTATATAGGGAAACATCCCACAAAAGATGCCAATAGATATCTTATCATGAGATTTAATTTTAGTGCGATAGATATCAATGATGTAGAAAATGATTTTAGATACTATCTAAAACTTACTCTAGAAAGTTTTGTCCAAAAGTACAAACTAAAGATTGTGCGTGAAAATGATAACCCTATCTCGATGTTTAAAACTATTTTTGATTATTTGACTAAAAACAACCTACAGCTGATGATCCTCATAGATGAGTATGACAACTTCGCAAACAAGCTACTTTTAAGGGAAAAAACAGAGTATCTTGGACTAGTGAGTGAAAAAGCAGCTTCATTTAAACAGTTTTTTACCATACTCAAAACAGCTACAGATATGGAAAACTCTCCACTTAAAAGGATGTTTATCACCGGTGTAACACCTATGACTATGTTTGATGTTACTAGTGGATTTAATATAGGAAGCAATATCTCTTTGTATCCAGAACTCAATGATATGGTAGGCTTCAAAGAAGATGAGCTAGATGAGATACTAAGCTATTATAAGATCAATATCGATAAAGATATCCTCAAAGAGTGGTACAACCACTATAACTTTAGTGAAGATACAGAGCAAAAAGTGTACAACACAGATATGATTCTTTACTTTATAAACAAATATCAAATAAGCAACAAACTCCCAAAAGAGATGATCGATATAAATGTAAGAAGCGATTACTCTAAACTTAGAAATATCATCTATACCAATAGAAAACTCAATGGAAACTTTGAAACACTTCAAACACTCATAGCTGGTGACAGTGTGTCTATCTCCAACCTTGTACAAGACTTCTCAGCATTAAAACTTGAACTCGATAAAAACTTCAAATCACTTTTGTTTTATCTAGGGTTAGTTACTATAAAAGACAGAGATCTGGACTTAAATCTAAAGATACCCAATGAAACAGTAAAAAGGATAGATATAGACTTTCTAAGAGACACTTTAGCTCTCGAAAACATATTTCAGCTCAATACCTATAAACTAGAAGAGCACCTCAAAAAGTTTGCACTAGAGGGGAGCCTAGAGGTCTTTAGATATATGGCCCATCTTATAAAAGAGAATACAAGTATTAGAGACTACCTCTATAAAGAACAAAGTGTAAAGTCTATCTACATAGCCTATCTATCGCTTACTCCATACTATATAGTAAAAAGTGAACTAGAGCTAAACAAAGGGTTTGCAGATATACTTATAAAGCCTTTTAACCCTTATGTAAAGTATGTAGGACTATTAGAGTTTAAATATATCAAACGAAGCGACAAAGCAGATAAAGAAACTATAGAAAAACTAAAAACAGAAGCTACAGAACAACTAAACAGATACCAAGATGACCCACTAGTCACCACCTACACAAAAGATGGGGTAAAGCTTAAAAAAGTAATTCTTCTCTTTCATGGCTGGGAGATATTGGCTTGTGAGTCTTTATAAAACAAAGCAAGTTTTCATAAGAAATGTAA
>JAGYNS010000282.1 GCA_018399655.1 Campylobacterales bacterium | reverse complement strand
AGGATAAAATAAACTTTTTACAGTATCTAAGTGGGCAAATTGCTATGTCAATAGAAAATGCTCTTATCTATAACAACTTGGAAAAAACTGTAGAGGAGAGAACCAAAGAGCTAGAAGCTGCAAAAGAAAAAGCAGAGCTTGCTACAAAAACAAAAAGTGAATTTCTTGCAAATATGTCCCATGAGATACGAACACCAATGAACGGTATTATAGGGATGAGTCATCTAGTTTTACAAACACCTCTCAATGACAAACAAAGAAATTTTGTCCAAAAAATAGATGATTCTGCGAAACATCTCTTAGAAATCATCAATGATGTTCTGGATTTTTCAAAGATAGAAGCAGGAAAGTTAACTATAGAAAAAGTAGAGTTCGATCTATACAAACTCATAGAGAGTGTAATCTCTCTTGTGGAGTACAAGATCCATGAAAAAAATCTTGAGCTTATCGTAGGTTACGGAGTAGATATAGGCAAAAATTATTATGGAGATAGTTTAAGAATAGCTCAAATACTTACCAACTTTTTAACAAATGCTGTCAAATTTACTGAAAATGGTGAAATCGGTATTTATATTACAAAAGCTGATAAAAATAGAGTAAAGTTTGAGGTAAAAGACACCGGAATAGGTCTTTCAAAAGAACACCAAACAAAACTGTTTCAGTCATTTTCCCAAGCAGATGGAAGTACAACAAGGAAATATGGTGGAACAGGGCTTGGTCTTAGTATCTCCAAACAACTCGTAGAGCTTATGGATGGGAAGATTTGGGTAGAAAGTGAACTGAATGTTGGAAGTAGTTTTCTATTTGAGATAGATTTGCAAGAGAGAAGCTACACAAAAACATTTAATCTTTTTAGCGATAAAAAAGTTCTGATTGTGGATGATAACGAATCATGGCACGAAATACTTGAAAATATTTTAAAGATGTTTGATATTCAAGGCGATCATGCATATAGCGGAGAAGAAGCCGTAAAAAAAGTGTATGAGTGTGAAGCTAATTATGATTTAATACTCATGGATTGGAATATGCCCAAGCTTGATGGTATCCAAACAGCTAAACTTATACAAAAACTGTGTGAAACTTGTAGCAAAAATATTGAGTGTTCTGATGCAGTGCCACCTTCTGTTATTATGGTAAGTAGTTTTAGACAAGAATCTATTGTCAAACTAGCACATGATGCTGGCATAGATATCTTCTTGCAAAAGCCTATCAATCCATCACAACTCAATGATATTTTAAGTGCTATGTTTTTAGATGACATACAAGTGGAATACAGTCCATATATCGATAATGTTGTGGCAAATAAGATTCATACACTAGAGGGAAGCAGAATTTTACTCGTTGAAGACAATATGACAAATCAAGAGATAGTTTTAGGCTTGCTAGAAAACAGTGGCATAAATATAGATATAGCCAACAATGGACTTGAAGCAGTAGAGAAGTTTAAAGAAAATGCTTATGAGTTAATCTTCATGGATATTCAAATGCCAATAATGGATGGATACGAAGCTACAGCTAAAATAAGAGAGATGGAAAGGTTATCTAGCAGTCCACCAACTCCAATCATAGCGCTTACGGCAAATGCTATGAAGGAGGATGTACAACGAACAAAAGAACTAGGGATAGATAACCATATAAACAAACCCATAGCAGTAGACAAACTTTATACTGTACTCTTAAACTATATACCTCAAAAAGCTATAGATACAAATAAGTATGGAGAGATTCAATTTCAAAATTTTGTTATAAACACAGATGTGCTAGATGTACAGAGGGCTTTAGAGTTTTTAAGTGGAAATGAAAAACTCTATTTGAAAATATTAAATAGTTTTTACAATAGCTATAAAAATACAACTCTCTATAATCTTACCAATGAAGAAATAAAGCATA
>JAGYNS010000281.1 GCA_018399655.1 Campylobacterales bacterium | reverse complement strand
CTTAAGCCTCACACTCTTTTAGAAGTGGATCATCGTGATCTATATACGCCATCGTTCTTAGGTGGCATTGATATTCTTTAAGATCAAACTCTTTTACTCTAGCTACACCATCATCAATAGCAGCTTGAGCTACTGCACTTGAAACCCAAATAAGCACCTCTTTATTAAAAGGTGCTGGGATAATATGATCTTTCCCATACTGCATATCTGGATTATTGTAAGCAGCCTTTACATAATAAGGTATTGGCTCTTTTGCTAGTTTTGCTAAAGCCTTTGCAGCGGCCATTTTCATATTTTCAGTAATACTTGTTGCTTGTACATCAAGTGCACCTCGAAAGATAAAAGGAAACCCTAGTACATTGTTTACTTGATTTGGATAGTCGCTTCTTCCCGTTCCTATTATAGCATCTTCTCTTACTTCTAAAATCTCTTCAGGCATGATCTCTGGAGTAGGGTTTGCTAGTACAAATATGATAGGATCTTTTGCCATACTTACTACCATCTCTTTACTTACCGTTCCTGCAACACTAAGACCTAGTAATAGATCAGCATCTTTTATAGCATCTTCCAAAGTTTCATCATCAGTTTGGCAGATAAACTCTTTTTTATACTCATTAAGATCATCTCTTTTATGATTGATTACTCCTTTGCTATCACACATGACGATATGTTTTGCTCCTAGTTTTCGGTACATTCGGATACAACTCATAGCAGCTCCTCCTGCTCCACTAATAGCGATTTTCATATCTTCAATTTTTTTCCCAACTAGCTCACTTGCATTCATAAGTGCAGCTGTAGTGATAATTGCTGTTCCGTGTTGATCATCATGCATCACAGGAATATTGACCCTTTTTTGAAGCTCTTGCTCTATCTCAAAACATTTTGGAGATCGTATATCTTCAAGATTGATCCCACCAACGCTAGGAGCAATCGCAGCACAAACTTCGATGATACTTTTTGCATCGTGCACATCAAGACAAAGATCAATCCCATCTACATTTGAAAACTTTTTAAAAAGTACCACTTTCCCTTCCATCACAGGTTTTGCTCCAAGTGGTCCAATATCTCCAAGTCCTAAAACAGCACTCCCATCACTGATCACCGCTACTGTGTTGCTTTTATTGGTATATTTGTATGCAAGGTTTGGGTCTTGGGCTATTTTTAGACAAGGAACAGCAACTCCAGGGGAATACGCAATAGAGAGATCCTTTTGTGTTTCACACTCTTTTCGTAGGTGTGTAGCTGTTTTCCCACCAATATGGTATTTGAGTATCTCTTCATCTGTTAGTTTCATTATATTCCTTCCATTTTTTAAACATTAAATCTAAAGTGCATCACATCACCATCTTGCACTATGTAGTCTTTCCCCTCAAGTCGAAGCTTTCCAGCCTCTTTACATTTAGCTTCCCCACCAAGGGCTACAAAATCTTCATAAGAGATCACTTCCGCTTTGATAAATCCTTTTTCAAAATCATTGTGTATCACAGCGGCTGCTTGAGGGGCTTTTGTCCCTTTTTTTATCGTCCAAGCTCTTACTTCCATTTTCCCAGCTGTAAAATAAGACTGCAACCCTAACTTATCAAAAGCAGTATGGATAATCTTTTCAAGACCAGATTCAGCAACGCCTAGATCATTGAGCATCTCTTTGGCTTCATCATCTTCCATCCCTACAAGCTCCTCTTCTATCTTTGCACATAGCATAATAAGCTCAGCTCCAACAGAATCGGCATGCTCTTTTAGTATCTCAACATAGCTATTCCCATCAACTAAAGAGTCCTCATCCACATTGGCTCCATAGATAACCTCTTTGTTTGATAAAAATCGAAGTTCACGATCTAGCTGTAAAAACATCTCATCCTCTTTCTCTTCAAATGTTTTGATAGGTTGAAGAGTATCAAGGTGATCTGCA
>JAGYNS010000280.1 GCA_018399655.1 Campylobacterales bacterium | reverse complement strand
GCCAAGTGAGAGCAGACTCTATAGTATCATCTTGGAGCAGTTAAATATACCTTATAAAACACGCGATTCTTTGGATGTAAAAGCCAAACTCGTAGAGTATTACCTCAAAGCTCTCAATGTCAGAGTTCTTATCATCGATGAGATTCACAATATTCTCAACGGCTCCCCTGCAAGACAAAAGCAGATCATGAGTGCTATAAGAGATTTAAGCAGTAAACTAACAATGCCTGTCATTTTAGCAGGGGTCAAAGAGGCTTTACGTGCTGTCAACACAGAAGATCAAATCAGTAGCAGATATCGACCAGAGTATCTCACCAAATGGAAGATGGATAAAGACTACATCAGCCTCTTAGCCACCACAATCAGTAAACTGCCCCTCAAGAAACAATCTACTATCATCAACAAAGAAGACGCACAAGAGATTCTTGAGCTATGCAACGGCTACATAGGGGAGATTGTAAATCTCATCAAAGCAGCTGCTATACATGCCATAAAAACAGGGAGTGAGAGAGTGACCATCAAAGAGATAAAAGAGTGCGGATTTAATACTCTGCAAAACATTCATAAGACCATGAATCTCAAAAATATATGATTAAAAAGATAAACTTTCCAGAGCTCAAAAATGAAAACTTTGCAATTATCCCTTTGCCCCTTGAAGATGAGACACTCTCTTCTTGGATAGTCCGTACAGCATACGCACATAAGACCCATCCGCATACTTTTACCAACCAATATCTTAACTATAGACCTCATGCTTTTTTCCTAACAGAAAGTGATATCACCCTTGATGAAGATATGATAAAAACCATCGAAGAGAAAAGCCATCATAAAATTGATATCCATTCTCTCATGTTAAAAACATACTCAGGATATATTCAAGAAAATATCTATGAAAATAACCCAACTATATTCTTCACCCAGCAAAAATACTGCCCCATCTGTCTACGAGAAGACAAAGTGCCCTATTTTAGAAAAAAATGGCGGGTTGTTTTTTACAATATCTGCCATAAGCACCAATGCCGTCTCTATGAGCATTGCCCTACATGTAAAACAAAACTAGACATCTCAAAAATGCATGAAAACAAGCTACCCTATACATACTGTCATCATTGTGGATTTAAACTAAAAAGAGGGAAGAGACTACCAATACATAAAAAACATATTTCAAGCCTAGAATATCAAAACAAAATTTTTCAAACTTTGAAAGACGGGTATGTTCAGCTTGGCGAAAGCCCTGTTTACTCATTTTTATTTTTTGAAGTTTTTTCAAAACTTTCAAAACTCATACTCCTGAATAGCAAACATCGTTTTATAGACAAACATTCGCTATTTTCGCTCATAAAAGATACAAAAAAAACAAAGATCAATCACCCTATATTTAAAAAAATAGATGCGAAAGCACAATCCGCACTTTTTGGCTTGATCATGTATATATTTGAAGATTTTCCGCATAACTTAGAAGCTTATATCTTAGCAAATGACCTTACATATCACGATTTGACTACAAAGGTTCAGGATATACCATTTTGGTATGAGAAGGCTGTCAATGAGATTACACCTCGCTATTTACCACATAGCATGACGGTTACAAAGGAAGAAGTTGAGCATGCAGAACAATACTTAAAGTCCATAGGTAAAGAGATTAACAAAGCGAATCTAACAAGACTGTTAGGTTGTAATTTTGGAAGTAATGATAATAATTTAAAAAGCTTTATGGAACAATAGTGGCACTACTTCAAGTGTTAATATAATATTCCATAGCCCAAAAATGACTCCCCATATCTTTTCTTTCAAGTAAAGATTTAAATTTTTTCCTTATTAACCTACTAGAAACCGTTTTTAAATTATTCACCAACATAGATAGTTTTATATGAGGTGGAGCATTGTCATTATGTTCATTGATGGTTTTT
>JAGYNS010000028.1 GCA_018399655.1 Campylobacterales bacterium | reverse complement strand
CTTTTGTCTTTATAAGCTTTATTGCTCTGTCTTTAGGGTCAATATTTTCCAAAAAAGCCTTTGTGGGGTTAAATATCGCTATTGTTGGGTTTAGTGTTTATTTGTTTGTTATCTAAAACTATCGATATACTTATCTAGCGTATATTTCATATCTTCATCAAGATCAGCCATATTGTTTCGCATCCACTGTAAGTAGCCTATATCTTCACTGGCTACTTTTGCTATCTCTTGCCCTTTATATTTTCCAAATCGAAAGTTTTTCATCAACACTGGAGTAGTGGTAAGTTCAGCTAGCTTTTCCATAGGGGCAAAGTCTGGATAAACTTGAGTACATTTTACTACAAGTTCACGCAAAAATAGTTTCATCACAAGTACATCTCCAATAGCATCGTGAGCTTTTATAGTGATCCCTAGAGCTTGTGCTTCTTGCTCTTCTGTTTTATATAGCTCCAATGCATATCTTAAATACTGTAATCTATGATATGGAAGATCCCCATACAAGTGCCTTGAGCATCGCAATGTATCTATAAGGGT
Organism: Campylobacterales bacterium; assembly: GCA_018399655.1. Taxonomy (GTDB): domain Bacteria; phylum Campylobacterota; class Campylobacteria; order Campylobacterales; family Arcobacteraceae; genus JAIOSF01. Next base: position 15,804 of record JAGYNS010000028.1, on the reverse strand, counting down.
ATACCTATTTTCAAATCCCTCTTTTTGAAGCATCCCTAGATCAAACTTTATATTGTGTGCTATGAGATAGTTTGATGGGTCATTGAGTTCCAAAAGTTTATTGTAAAACTTTGTTTGAGTACATGGAGCTTTCCCTTCGATGAGATCAGGAGTGATGTTATGCACCTCCATCGCTTCAAGTTTAATAGGTATTTGGGTTGAACAAAACTCATCAAAAACCTCAATTTGGGTTTTTGAGTGGATCACCATCCCCCCTATTTGGATGATTCTATCCTCCTCTTGGTTTCCTGTTGTTTCTGTATCAAATAGTATATATGTGGTCATAATCTCTCTTTTTTAAAAAATATCTGGTATATCTACGGCCATAGACTCTACATTGGTTTGGGCGGTATCTTGTGGGATATCTACATGAGTTGGTTTGCTTGTATCGGAAACTGACTCAAAAGTAGTGATCACAGGAGGCTTCCCAAAAGGCTCCTCTTTGTCCACAAATTTTGTAAGCTCTTTATGAAAATCAAGCTTTATCGTTCCAGTTGATCCATTTCTTTGCTTGCCGATGATGATCTCAGCTTCCTCAACTGGCTTATCGATAAATGCACTTTTATATGGGGGGTCTTCCCCTTTATCAAGGGACTCTTTCTCTTTTCTTTGCTCATCTCTTTCTTTGTAGATATCATCACGATAGACAAACATAATGATATCCGCATCTTGCTCAATCGCTCCAGACTCCCTAATGTCGCTTAGCATTGGTCTTTTATCTGGTCGCCCTTCAAGCCCACGGTTTAGCTGTGAAAGTGCCACGATAGGTATCTCCATCTCTCGTGCAAGAAGTTTCAGTCCCCTACTGATCTCATCTACTACAAGTCGTCTATCTGTGCCACCTGTACCGTTCATAAGTTGTAAATAATCCACAATAATAAGCTTGATATTGTTCTCTTTGTTTTGAGCTATTTTTCTTGATCTTGCTCGAAGTTGATTGATATTGACACTCCCTGAATCATCTACGAAAAGTTTTTTATCTTCAAGGTCTTTAAATGCCTTTTCTACTTTTTTTGCTTGCTCTGGGTTTAGTTCCCCTTTTCTTACATTTTGTAGTGGTACCCCACTTTTGGCACTTACTAGCCGTATCATCAGCTGGGTTTCTGGCATCTCTAAAGAGAAAAATATTACCCCATCCCCTCGCTCTAGGTTTTTAAGTGCTGTATTTAAAACAATTGAGGTTTTCCCCATTGCTGGTCTTGCAGCGATAATTACTAAATCCCCTGCATTAAATCCAGTCGTTTTTCTATCAAGGGTATCAAAGCCCGTCGTTTGCCCAGTAAGATATTTGCTTCCCCGCTCCGCTAACTTTTTCATATGCTCTTTGGTAGCTTGTATAATAGACTGCATATCTTTTAGCTCACTACTTGCACTATCAGTTGAGATAGCATAGAGTTCATTTTGAATCTTATCTACCGCGTCTTGTGCACTTATAGCATCTTCTGTACTTATTTTTTTGATATGTGTTGCTAGAGTAGCTAGCTCTCTTTTTATAGAACTATCTTTTATCTCTTTGACATAAGACATAATATTGGCAATAGGATTAGCAGAGAGAATTTCTACAAGTACAGAGTCACTTACCTCTTTTGGATCAAGTCTTTTTCGTATAAAATCCTCGTCAATTGGGATATCTTCATAGTTTAGCTTCATCATTACAGCAAATACTTTTTGATGCGCTGGCAAGTAAAAATCGGTAGGTTTCAAAACCCCTAAAATATCTTCTATGATCTCATGATCAAATAAAATTGAGCTTAGAACCGCTCGTTCAATATTAAGTGCGTATATATTATCCATAAGAGCGATTATATCAAAAGCTTGCTAAATGACTCTTTTTAAAAATTGTCTTGAACAAGTTTTATCTCATCAGTTTGCTCTACTACTTCACTCTCATAATAGGTGTTTTGGATCTGTTGAAGATTGTTATATGTTTGAAGATTGTCATTTTGATTTCCTAGTCTTATAAGTGCCATAAGAGCTACACTTAAAATCACTATAGATATGATCACCTCAAAAAGGGTGAAAGCTTGAGTATTTAGATCAGTTTTCAAGACACTGGGGGCATCGTCCATTGATTGTGATGGTATTTATCTCATAGCCCTCAAGATACATATCAAAACTTTTGATACACTCTATTTGATTACATTGGATACAGACAAAGTGTGCATGGGGTTTTAGCTTGATCTCAAAATAGCGTTTTTTATCATTGGCCTCAAAGGAGTCCAATATCCCTTCATGTTCAAATTTAGAGATATTTCTATAAAATGTAGCTTTATCCATAGACAACTCTGGCTTTATATCTTCATAGCTTAAAGGTTTGTTAGCTGTTTGCAATGCTTCAAGTATCTCTTTTCTAGCAGTAGTTAACTTGAGATTTTTATTTTTTATTAGTTTTTCTATATTCATAAAAAAATTATACCAAAATAAACTTTATGCAACTAAGTTGCACTTAAGCATTGCTACTATAAACTTCGATTATGACAGCAATATCGATACAAAATCTTAGTTTTAGCTACGATAAACAAAAAATCTTAGATACCATCAATTTACAGATACAAAATAAAGATTTTATGGCTATTATTGGTCCAAATGGTGGAGGAAAATCTACTTTACTAAAAACGATCTTAGGTATTTTACCATCCCCTTTGGGTGCTATTAAGATTTTTGATGAAAAGCCCTCAAAAAAACTTTCACTCATTGGGTATGTTCCTCAAAACACCAATATCAATACCAATTTTCCTATCAAAGTTATTGATGTAGTGATGATGGGTCATGTGGGACACAAACGACCACTTATAGGATATAGCAAAGAGGAGATAAGCTGTGCACTAGGAGCACTCTCTCAAGTCAGCATGGAAAAGTATGCCCATGAAAAAATAGGCTCACTCTCAGGGGGACAGCGGCAAAGAGTGATGATAGCAAGAGCTTTGTGTGCCAATCCAAAAATTTTGCTACTTGATGAACCAACCGCAAGTATTGATGTTGATGGACAAAAACAGATCTATGAGCTGCTAAAAGTTCTTAATAAAACTATCACGATAGTAGTTGTAAGCCACGATATCTCTATTATTATGAACTATGCCAATAAAGTAGCCCATATCAACAAAACTCTTACCTTTCATGATATTAGTGATCAAAAACCACACGCAATAGATGGTGAACACTTTTGTGAAGTGGAGATGCTACAACTTTTAAGCTCCAAAAAGGGGTGCAAGTGCTAGACGCCCTTTCCTATGAATTTATCCAAAACGCTATCCTTGCAGGTGTTTTAGTGAGTATTGCAAGTGGGATTATAGGCTCACTCATCGTGGTCAATCGTATGGTATTTTTAGCAGGTGGTGTAGCTCACACTGCCTATGGTGGTATTGGGCTTGCGGTATATTTTGGCTTGCCCATATTTTTAGGAGCATCACTTTTTGCAGTGTTTGCAGCACTTATTATGGCGATGATCACTTTACGACAAAAAGAGCATATCGATACATTTATAGGGCTTATATGGGCTGTAGGGATGGCTTTGGGGATAATACTTGTAGATCTCACCCCTGGGTACAATGTGGATCTACTGAGTTATCTTTTTGGCTCTATACTAGCAGTGAGCGATGCAGATATCTATTATATGGGAACTCTTTTAGTAGGAATTATTTTGATCACCACTTTTTGGTATCGTGATATTTTAGCAGTATCTTATGATAGTGAGTATGCAGCTCTTCGAGGGACAAATGTCCCGTTTTTCTATACTCTTATTCTTGTATTGTCTGCTCTTACTATTGTTGTAGCTATAAAAGTTGTAGGGCTTATTTTAGTTATAGCCCTTCTTACAATTCCTATTTATATCGCTCAAAAGCTCTCCCGCTCTTTAGGGACCATGATGATCTATTCTGGGATATTATCAACAATTTTCACTATGATAGGACTTTATCTTTCTTATGTTTATGATCTTACAAGTGGAGCGACTATTATTTTAGTAAGTGCAGTATCTCTTATTATTTTTTTAGCTATAAATAAACGAAGATAGTATATAATCATCCTCATATGATACGATACTTACTTTTATTTTTTATTTTTACAGTGTGGGCTTTTGGATGTACTATGTGTGCGGTTCAGATCCCAAAAGTTGATATTTATACCACAGTTATTGCCGAAAAAGAGACTACTACCATAGATGTAAAATGGCAATTTCACCCAGAGTTTAATGACGCTTTAACAATCTATGATCTCAATAAAAATGGTACATTTGAAAAGGCTGAAATAGATGCCATCAAACAAAGTATTGAAGAGTATATTATCCCTCTTCACTATTTGACAAATATTGAATATATACCAAAAGAGGAATCATTTGAACAAAACTACATAGAAAAATTCAATGTCAACTATACAAAACTCTCTTTTGATCAAAACAAAGCGATGCGATTTGAGTACAATATTGATCTTTCTTTTGCTTTCAAAAAAGATCATAAACTGTATATCAACTATTATGATGATGGGGGAAACTTTGATTTTGTGATGAAAGATGTGGTTTTAAAAGGGTATGAAGATACCAAGCAGATTCAATCTGAACTGACCCATACTATTATTCACTTTTATGATGGAGCTATCTCTCGCCTTCCAACCCCAAAGGTGCTTCAAGTTTCTAAAATCGAAGATGAAAGAAGTTTTAATATTATAGAGATTTTAAGCGATCAATTAAAGAATATCAAAGAATTACTTGAGAAAAACCTACAAGATATTAAGCAAAACAATTCATTTGATAGCTACTTGTGGCTTTTATTATTCTCATTTGTGTATGGTATTATTCACGCACTAGGACCAGGGCATGGAAAAACACTTATTGGTAGCTATTTTCTTGGACAAAATAGATCTTACAGCAAAGCGTTGAGTGTCTCTGTGATGATTGGGGTTGTACATACTTTTTCTGCATTTGTTCTTACACTTATAGTATACTTTGTAGTGGGAACACTTTTGAGTTCATTTTTAGTAGATGTGGAGCAGATGGCTATAAAACTCAGTGCCGCTATTATTATATTTATTGCATTGTATCTTTTATATCAAAAACTTTTTCAAAGAAAAAAACCACTTCAATTTACACCTTCTAAAAAACCCTCCTTTATCACTGCAGCTAACCCGCAATATATCCATACTAACTCTTTAAGTTGTGGATGTAGTGGATGCAAAACACAAAGTAGTGATATAGGTGTGATACTAGCTGCAGGGATAGTTCCTTGTCCAGGGACAGTTACAGTATTTATTTTCACCCTTAGTTTAGGTATCTATTTTGTAGGGTTTTTAAGTGCTTTATTTATGAGCCTAGGGATGTCATTGGTTATTTTTCTCACGGCACTTTTAAGTGTGAGAGTGCGAAAAACAATCAATACAAACTCTAAAATCAACAAAATATTAGAATATGGAAGTGTGTTTTTTATCCTTCTTTTAGGAGTTATTCTTCTTATCATATAATATTTTATGGATAGATTGGATAAAATCAAGTTTTCAAATTACAAAAGCATCTTCAAAGATGCTCTACTGAAGGATTTTAATGAAAAAGTTTTTTACATACTTAACTCTATTATTGGCATTTGGATTTTTATTTTTAGGATGCTCATCAAAAAAAAGTACTGTACAAGAGTACAATAAGCCAGCAATTTATTGGTACAACAAAATGATAAAGCAGATCTCAGATTATAGGCTTGATGAAGCAGATGACACTTTTACCTCTTTGGAATCTGAACATAGAAACTCCCCATTACTACCAAGTGCTATGATGATCATAGCAACGGCTCATATGGAAGAGGAGGAGTATCAAATGGCAAACTACTATTTTGATGAGTACCTCAAACGGTTTTCATTGCAAAAGGATGCTGATTATATTCGATATCTCAAGATCAAATCAAACTTTTTAGCTTTTTCAAGACAATTTCGTGAGCAAAGTTTGCTTCATGATACTTTAGAGCAAACAAATGAGTTTATAACTTCATATCCACGATCTGAGTATATCCATCTTGTACAAACGATAAAATCAAGACTCCTTATGGCACAAGCACTATTCAATAAAGAGATAGCTGAGTTATATGGAAGACTTGATAAGCCAGAAGCACAAAAAATATATGAACAAAAAGCAGCTTCAAAATGGCAAGAGCACGATAAAATAGAAGAGCCAAATACCCCTTGGTACAGAGCAATATTCGAATAACAAAGGTTTAAAATATATGAAATTAACAGATTATGACAATTTTCCAGACAAACTTCCAATACTTGTAGAGGAGAGTATATTTTTATATCCATTTATGATAGCTCCCATTTTTATAAGTGATGAGCAAAATATCAATGCAGTGGAACACGCCATACAAAACAATAAACTTATCACTGTAACTGTGAGTAAAAATGGATCAAATAGTGAGTTTTACAATGTAGCGGTTGTTGGAAATATCATGAGAAAAATCACCCTACCAGATGGGAGGGTAAAAGTACTTTTTCAAGGACTTGAGAAAGTAAAAATTCAAGAGGTGGTAAGTGGCTCACCACTTATAGGACTCGTTGATATTATAAAAAACGAGCCATACGATGAAACAGAGATCAAAGCGATACTTGATATTTTAAAAACAAATATCAATCGACTGTCTAAACTCAATACAAAATTTCCTGTAGATCTTATAAAAACCATCCAAGAGAGTAAAGACCCAGTACGGATCGCTGATCTTGTTTCTTCAGTACTACATATCTCCAATGAGGATGCTTATAAACTTTTCAAAGAGACCAATGTAGCCAATAGGCTTTTAGGGATTATTGAACATATAAAAGATGATATACAAAACCTAAAACTCAAAAATGAGATATATCGAAAAGTCAATAGCAACCTTGACAAACATCAAAAAGATTACTTTTTAAAAGAGCAACTTCGTACGATTCAAAAAGAGCTAGGAACTGATAATACAAGAGATAAAGAGATACTTTCATTTAGGAAAAAGCTTAAAAAGCTCAAACCTCATATGCCAAAAGCAGGATACAAAGAGACAAAAAAACAAATAGACAAGCTAAGCCGTATGCATCCAGATAGTGGAGATGCCTCTATTTTGCAAACATTTGTAGAAACTGTTTTAGATATCCCTTTTGGAAAATATGCTGGTGATAAATATAACATTGAAGATGTACAAAATCAACTTGATACAGACCACTATGCACTAAGTGAACCAAAAGATAGGATTATAGAGTATTTTGCTGTAAAACAGTTGTTGCAACAACGAGAGGTTCCAACCAAAAGGGAAAATAGCACCGTACTATGTTTTGTAGGACCTCCAGGAGTTGGGAAAACATCACTAGCTAACTCTATAGCTAATGCTTTGGAGCGACCACTAGTTCGTATAGCTCTTGGTGGGATGGAAGATGTCAATGAGCTTCGAGGACATAGACGAACCTATATAGGGGCGATGCCTGGACGAATAGTCCATGGACTCACCACCGCAAAAAAGATGAACCCAGTAGTAGTATTTGATGAGATCGATAAACTAGGAGCCAATCATCGTGGAGATCCAAGTGCTGTGATGCTTGAGATCCTTGATCCTGAACAAAACAATGAGTTTAGAGATCTCTATTTGAATTTTGCAGTTGATCTTAGCTCTTGTATCTTTATTGCAACGGCAAACAATATAGGAAGAATCCCTGCTCCACTTAGAGACCGTATGGAGTTTATAGATATAAGCAGCTATACCCCTGAAGAGAAATATCATATAGCAGTAAACTATCTTATTCCGCAAGAGCTTGAGAAACATGGTTTGAAAAAAAGTGAAGTCAACTTAAGCAAAGCTACCATTCAAACAATTATAGAAAAATTTACCCGAGAAGCAGGAGTTCGTAACTTACGAAGGGTGTTTAATAAGCTTTATAGAAAAGCAGCCAAAGAGCTTTTGGTCAATAGTGAGCTTAAAAAAGTAACGATCAATACTAAAAACCTAGAAGAATACCTTGACAATCCTGTCTTTGAGATAGACCCTGCAGATAAAACAAACGCGGTAGGTATCGTAAATGGTCTTGCATGGACCAGTGTTGGTGGAGATGTACTGAAAATTGAAGCTGCTAAATTTGAAGGCAAAGGGCTCCTTAGCCTTACAGGAAATATGGGCGATGTTATGAAAGAGTCTGCACGAATCGCTCATAGTGTAGTAAAAGACCTTATTGGTCGTAAAAAACTTAAAAATGCAAGCTTTAAAGACAAAGATATCCATATGCATATCCCTGAAGGTGCTACACCAAAAGATGGTCCAAGTGCAGGTATCGCTATGGCACTTGTGATTGCTTCAATTCTAAGTGATAAAAAAGTGGATTCAAACCTTGCTATGACAGGGGAGATTACCCTTACAGGAAAAGTCCTTCCAATAGGAGGTCTTAAAGAGAAACTCATAGCCGCTCACAAAGCAAAGATCACAAAAGTACTCATTCCAGAAAAAAACTACAAACGAGACTTAAAAGATATCCCCCAAGAGGTGCAAGATGATATACAAATCATCCCTGTGAAAAAAATAGACGAGGTATTAACACACGGTTTAGTTCAATGAGCTATGAAGAGAGACTAGAAAGGATCCAAAAACTTCAAAAGGAAGGCTACAAAGTGGAAAAAAGCCCTAGCCTTGTCCTTGGAAACATCTACTCTCTTATCACCATTGTAACTGTAAGCTTAGCTATTTTGATCTATGTGAATTTTGTCCAGCCCTCTTTTGAAAAGCAAGAGAAAAAAGCCCAACTTGAACAACAAAAAAAAGAGTACTTTGAACAAAGAGCCAAACAAATAGAGCTTTCACGAAAACTCAACGCCCAAAAAGAGCCAACTGATGATACAAACACAAAATAGACTTTTTAACTTTACTGCACTTATCATTGTAGCCAATCTTATTATGTACGGGGTGCAAAATAGTACACAAAATGGGATTCTGTACTATGGGCTTAACCCACTTTTTTTTGAATATGGATTTCATCATCAGCTTTTATCTACAATGTTTGTCCATGGTGGCTTTTTTCATATATTTATGAATATGTTTGTACTATTTCAATTTGGAAATATGATAGAGCCCTACCTTGGAAGTGTTAAATACCTTATTCTTTATTTTGTAGGGGGGATCTTTACTTCCATTGGAAGTTTAGCCTATATGTACTTTACAGGTGATTGGGCAAATCTTGTAGGAGCTAGTGGAGCGATTAGTGTACTTTTTGGATGGTATGCCCTACGAAATAGGTCTGAAAGAAAAGCGGTGGTGATATGGATACTACTTATATCATTCGCACCTTTGCTTCTAGGGATGCCTGTAGCGTGGTATGCTCATCTTATAGGTTTTGTTATAGGTTGGGTTATGGGGTATATTTTATGAAAATCAAATATCTCATTGTAACCACCCTTGCACTCTTCACACTTGCAGGCTGTACACAAAAAAACACTTCTCTTAAAAATAACATCGAGTCGATCAAAGAGCAAGGGGTAAAATATGAACACAGTATTAAATTTTAAATTACTTTAATTGAATCCCTTCTTAATATTTAACATTGTACAATAAAATATAAAAAATCAAAAGGTGGATTGTATGAAAAAACTGCTTTATGTCACTGATCAAGGTGAGTATGTAGATCATGGGTTTATTTTGCCGTTGTTTGAAAAGTACTTAAAAAACTATTTTGAGATAGATATTGTTTACTTTACTGAGTACAAATCAGATTTTGAAAGAAAAGATGAACACCGTTTTGTGGTTCCAAGTCGATATAAAAAGTCATTATTCAATGAACTTAAAAGCAATGATATAGATATCGATCAGTACTCTTTTGTAATTGTTAGAAATGATATGGCTATATTAAAGCATGTGTTGGAGCAAAAAGTATATCACAACTATAAGCTAGGGTTTCGGCTTTCCTTTCCAAAACGGCGTGCAAAACTCAAACTAGATATTGCAAGAAATAAAGCAACTTTTTTAGATAAATTGGCTGCAAAATTTAAAAATAGCTCTGAGGTCAAAGTGATCAATCAGTGTGATTTTTTTATCCCTACCTCTTTAGGGATGCACCAAGAGTTTTTTCCAGATATCAATATCACTACATTTTATTGTCCAGCAGGGATTGATCCTGAAAAGCTTCATGAAAATATTCAACATCAAAGCGATGAGACACGATTCTTTTATGCAGGAACTTTAGATCAACTTCGTCAGTTTGAGGTGGTGCTTGAAGGATTTTCAAAAGTACAAAATGATCTTTGGAGCCTTACAATCTCTACTCAAGATCCTCTCTATGCCAATGAGCTTGTGAATACTTTTCCAAGTTTAAAAGATAAAGTAGAGATTCACAATGCAGCCAATAAAGATGAGCTTTTAGAGTTTATTGCTAATGCAGATGTAGGTGTTGCACTCGTTCCTGATATTCCTGTGTACAATACTTCTATTCCTGTGAAGACTTTGGATTATTACTCTTCGGCAGTTCCTACACTTATGACCAACTCAGCTCATGCAAATAAGACTTTTGAAGACAACACAGATGCGTGGTTTTGTAAGTTTGACACCAACGACATAGCAAAAAAAGTTGAATCAATTATTGCGTTGAGTAAAAAGGGAAAAGCCACTGTTGGACAAAATGGACAAAACAAGCTTTTGGAACTTAAAAACTATAAAACCATAGCGGAAAATTTAGCCAAAGAACTTGAATCTTTATAAAGGATAGAAAATGAAACATTACAATGTGATAGTCGTAGGTGGTGGGATATCTGGAGCTGCTTTGTTTTATGAGCTTGCAAAATATACCGATGTAAAATCTATAGCTATGCTAGAAAAATATGAGGCACTTTCTACACTTAACTCAAAAGGGACATCCAACTCTCAAACAATCCATATAGGGGATATTGAGACAAACTATACTTTGGAAAAAGCAAAAGTTACCAAACGAACCGCAAAGATGGTGGAAAAATTTTGCTTGCAATATGACCTGCAAGAAAAGATCATGTTCAAACATCAAAAGATGGCTTTGGGTGTTGGGAAAAAAGAGGTAGAGTTTATCACACACAGATATCATGAGTTTAAAGAACTTTTTCCTTATCTTGAGCTTTGGGATGTGGAAGCTTTAAAAGAAAAAGAGCCAAAAATAGTTTATGAAGATAAAGCACAAACAAAAGTACGAAAAGAGCCTATTATGGCAATGGGGACAGATACTCAATATACTACTGTAGATTTTGGAAAGATGACCGAAGAGCTTGTAAATAAGGCAAAAGAGGTCAATAGTGAAATCCCTACAGATGTATATTTTCACTCTCAAGTAGATTTTATAGAGCAAAAAAGTGATAAAACTTTTAAACTCATCACAACCAATGGAGATAAATATACAGCAGATTTTGTAGTGGTCAATGCTGGAGCCCATTCACTCTATCTAGCCCACAAAATGGGATATGGTACCCATATGGGATGCTTGCCTGTTGCTGGAAGCTTTTATATCACCAATGAAGAATTTTTGAATGGAAAAGTCTATATGGTACAAAACAATAAATTGCCATTTGCAGCACTTCATGGGGATCCAGATATCCTTATGAATGGAAAAACAAGATTTGGTCCAACAGCTTTAGTTCTTCCAAAACTAGAGCGATATAAAGGTGGCACTTACCTTGATTTTTTCAAAACACTTAATTTTGATAGCCATATAGTAAAAATCTTTTGGGATCTATTAAAAGATAGCGATATACGAAACTATATCTTTAAAAACTTTTTATTTGAAGTACCCTATTTCAATAAAAAGCTTTTTGTACAAGATGCCAAAAAAATAGTTCCATCACTAAGTGTTGATGAGATCAAATATGCACCAGGATTTGGGGGAGTACGACCACAAGTACTAGATAAAAACAAAGAAAAACTTATGCTAGGGGAAGCTTCTATCAATCCAGAAAATGGGATTATTTTTAATATGACCCCAAGCCCAGGGGCTACATCATGTCTTGGAAACGCAGAACGAGATACCAAAGAGATATGTAGCTATCTAGGTCTTACTTTTAATGAAAAGCAGTTTTTAGCTGATCTTACAGAGGATGGGGTGTAAAGCACTCTATCCCATTGGGTACATGATCTCTTGTTGAATTGATTTAATCTTTTTCATAGTTTCCTCATTTAGTTTGAGATCAAATGCTTTAAAAGAATCATCAAGTTGCTTTGCCGTTCTAGCTCCTATAATGGTAGACGCCACAAAATCAAACTGCTTGCTCCATGCAACGGCAAGGGTCACGGGAGAAATTCCTAGCTCTTTTGAAAGTTCCATATATTTTGCTGTTGTTGCTAAAGATTTTTCATTGACAAATCTGTGACTCATCGCTTTTGATCTTATGTCATCTCTTTTGAGGTACTCTCCAAATCGAGAAACTTCTGGGTAAAATTTTCCATTGTATTTTCCACTAAGTACCCCACCTGCGATGGGTGAGTATGGCAAACATGATATCTGCTCTTTTCTACAAACATCGCCTAGCTCATCTAAAAATCGTGGGTTATTGAGTGAGAAGTTATTTTGGATCGATTCAAATCGGCTTATCCCTAATCTTTTTGATGTTTCATTTGCTTTAGTAAGTCCATAAGCACTATCATTTGAGGTTCCAATATAGCGTACTTTCCCCTCTTGTACGAGCTCATCAAAAGCTTTCAAAGACTCCTCAATAGAAACCACCGTATCAGGCCAATGCATCTGATACAGATCGATATAGTCTGTCCCTAAGCGTTTCAAGCTCCCCTCTACTGCTTTTTTTATATGAAAACTATCAATAGCAGTAAGCCCATCGCGAATAGGTGGGACAAACCATCCGTTTGCAGCACCTGCAACCTTACTTGCTATGATGAGATTTTCCCTCTTTTTTTTATCTGTTTTAAGCCAACGACCTATGATCTGTTCAGTGATCCCTGCATCTTTTGCATTGGGTGGAACAGGATAAAGTTCAGCTGTATCAAAAAAGTTTATCCCTCTATCAACAGATTTGTCCATAATTTCAAATGATTCTTTTTCACTACTCCAGCTTCCAAAGCTCATAGTTCCTAGGCAAATTGGTGTGACTCTAAGTCCTGTACGCCCTATATATCTATATTCCATGGTTTTTCCTCTTTTAGTGTTGTTTAGTTATAATAGCACACATCTTCTTTGAGAAGATTTGATTTATAAAAAAATAATAAAGGCAAGGTTAATGAGTATAGAAGAAAAACTAAATCAAAGAAGTGGTGGAGTATGTGAGCTTTGTAGCTCAAATGAAAATCTTACCCCTTATGAAGTACTTCCAAGTGATGGGAGCATAGATAAAACAATCCTTATATGTGAAAAATGCAACGAACAATTAAGTGATATGTCAAACCTTGATCAAACCCATTGGCACTGTCTCAATGACTCTATGTGGAGTGAAGTAGATGCTGTAAAAGTTGTAGCATATAGAGTTTTAAAAACACTCAAAAACCAAGAGTTGCTTGATATGATCTATCTTGAAGATGATATAAAACAGTGGGCGGAGCAAGGCTTATTTGAACAAGAAAACAAAGTGATCCACAAAGATAGCAATGGGGTAATCCTACAAGCAGGAGATACGGTCAATATCATTAAAGATTTGGAAGTAAAAGGGGCTGGATTTACAGCAAAAAGAGGAACTGCGGTTCGAAATATCTCTTTACCACAGGATGATCCTGAACATATAGAGGGTCGTGTCAACGGGGTCAAAATAATGATTTTGACAAAATATCTCAAAAAAGGGTAAAATTTTTGGATTGATAAAACTTTTATAAACATTTATTGTGCTATAATAGTTTACAACATTATAGAAATAGGATTTTAATTATGACTGAAGCTTTATCGAAGAAAATTGATTCTTTACCACCATTACCAAAAACCATCATAGACTTAGAGGAGTTTAAAAGATCTCCTCAAAAAGACTTAGAGGTTCTTGAAGAGATCATCTCTCATGACCCATTGATAGTTGCAACTTTATTAAAGGTATCAAACTCAGCAATGTTTGGTTTTAACAATAAAGTAGAAACTGCAAGTAGAGCAATCCATCTTCTTGGGGTAAATTTTACTTTATCTATTGCTTTTGGAAGTGCTATTAAAAATGCTCTTGATACTGATCTTGGAGCTTATGGGATCAATGCTGATCAATTTATGTCTTTGGCAAACACCTCTTCAAATCTTTTAAAAGAGTGGCTCAAAAGAGTTGACAACAACTTAAAAGAGGAGCTTTTACTTCCAGTGTTTTTACTTGAAACGGGACGATTTGTCCTTTCTGGTCTTGCTTTTGAGGAGAAATTCAAAGATGAGTTTTTGGCAAAAATCAAAAAAGATCCTCTTAAGATATCAGAAATAGAAAAAGAGTACTTCAATGTAACAACACCACAAGTAACCTCTTCTATTTTTTCACACTGGAACTTAAGTGAATCTCTTGTAGAGATGATAAAATATGCAGATGATGCAGAAAATTGCCCAGACAAATATAAAAAAGACGCTCAAATATTAGATGTAATAAGAACAATTTGCAATGTAACAGATCCATTAGCAGATCAATTTGCCCAAGCTGGAATCGAAAAAGCAAAAGCATACGGTCTTGAGACAAAACATCTTGAAAAAGCAATAGAGACGATGCAAGATCGTCTTTTAGAAGCCTAATTTTTAGGCTTATTGCTTACTTATAACTTGAACAGCCTCTTGTAAAGTCTCCTCCATCATCTCAACACTTGGTTCTTGGGTTGGTTCAAAATTTTCCATCTTTCCGTTATAAATTCTTTGTATGATTCCATCATTTCCAACTTTATAGATAAAATATTTGACCACATCTGAAGTGGGTACTTGTAAAAAGGTTCGCATCTTTCCATCTACATCATAGATCCATGGAGTATATTGATCCCCTTTTAGTTTTTCATTCTTTTTTAAAGATTGCCAACTTTTCATAAACCAAGGAGCATCTGAGATATTTGAAACTATCACCAACTCACCTAATGGAAGATTTAAAAGTCTATTGAAAGTATTGGCTAAAATGATCGATTGATCATTTCCTACAAATATAAGTACCCCTGGTTTGATGATACTTTTTGGATTGAACTTTTGCTCATCATACCCTACTAGCTCAACACTTTTTGGAAGATTTGCTATATCTATAGGTTTTTTCTCTATCACCTCTGGTCTATCTACAGTAAGTACAGTAAGAGCAACGAGTGCTACAATACTAATCAAAACTAATTTAACGGTTTGCCATATATTCATTGAGTGTATCCTTCTTTAATTTTTTAACATATCTTAAAAACAATCGTTCACTTCTAAGATCTGGCTCGATTGGTTTTTGATCTATTATATGATCCACCAACTGCTTTGCAATATAAGGAGCAAGGACAAAGCCTCTCCCCCCTACTCCATTGAGCACCCAAAGGTTTGGATATCGCTCAAATCTATTTTGAGGTACATGGGTACCGTGAATCAGGTAAGGGAATTTTTCCAAAGTTTTTTTCATATCTATAACCGATCCAACTACTGGAAAATAGTCATAGCTACTAGCCCTGGCTCCTACATGATTAGCAACTATTTTTGGATCTTTTAGTGGCATGATCTCATTTGCCTTATCCAAAAGATCTTGATGGTTAAGTTTTATATCCTCAACCCCTTTTTTATCCCTATGATGGGTGGCTCCAATAGAGACTATACCCTCTATTGATCGTGAAACAGAGCAGCTTTTGTGATAATTGTAAAGTATGGTTGTAGTTGTCTGCACCTCTATTCTTCTTCCCCACACGGGACGAATCTGCATATACTCTTGAT
>JAGYNS010000279.1 GCA_018399655.1 Campylobacterales bacterium | reverse complement strand
TATCCCCTACGATTCCTATATCAAGAGTATCGATAATCTTTTGCTGGGCTTTTTTATCAAAGCTAAGAGGTGAAGCGGTCATCACGGTACTTCCAAATACGACGATCCCTATATTATCAGTTGTTCTTGAAGAGATAAAATCTCCCACAATATCTTGAACCACTTCCCACCTATTTTGCCCAGGGTTTTGAGGATTGAATCCTATTTGACGCATAGAGCCACTTGTATCTAGAGCAAGGATGATATCAACCCCATCGCTTTTTTTATTGATAATATTGTGTTGTTTTATGGGTGAAGCTAAAGCGATAATAGCAAAAATGATAGTACACCACTTTAAAATAAAAAGCCAAGAGCTACTAGCTGTTTGATTGAGTTTGTAAATAGCTAGATGGGGAATATACAAAGCATTTGAGTGAGGCTTACAAAATTTACCACAAAGGATAAAAACTACAATGAGTAGTAAAACAAAAGGGTATTCAAAGCTATATCCAAACAAAAAATCAAACATCTAAACTCTCCATAAATGTTTCATAAAGTGTTTGAGTTTTTTTATCAACTCCTTGAGGGATCTGTTTTTTATATTTGTACTGTTCAAGATGAAGATTGAGTTCAGATAAAAGATCTTTTTGCCTTTGTTCTTTTGCAAGATAAAACCCATACTTTGAGATAGTATATGCCCACTCTTTTGGATTGGAAGAGGGGGTGCTTTTTAAAATAGCATAGTAGTGACGCTCTTTTGAGTTTTTCCTTTTTTGAAAAAAACTATACACAATATACAGTAGGAAAAGAGCTAAAATAATCAAAATAGCTATCCCACCATAATATAAATAGATAGAATAATCAGGCACCTTCTCTAAAGGCTTAATATCATGGATATCTAACATAAGCGTATATTAGCAAAAATAGTGTACAATTTGCCTTATGAAAATATCTCAAACTTATAAAATCATCATTAGTGCTTTATTTGTGAGTACTTTATTTGTTGGATGTAGTAGTAAAAGTGCTACAAAATACTCAGACAAAAACCCTATCTATGCCCAACTTGCCAAATATACAAAAATAGTCAAAATAAGTGAAAATGATAAAGTTCTTTCATTTGCCAATATCACTTATCTCAATGGCTCTAAAAATGCAGTAAAAGATGATGGGTATCACTATATACTAGTAGGTTCTTATGATTTAGTAAATGATTTACAAGATCAGCACTTTATACATTTGATTGTAAATGATGAGGTGCACAAACCTATAAAAAAAGAACCAATAACTTTAGAGCATCCTGTGTATGAGAATATCCCTATGAAAAATAGTTGGGCAAGTTATCATATTTTAAAATTTGAAGATTTTGAAGATGAGCTCAATCTTCGATTGCATATTACAGACAAAGAGGGAAATTGCAAAGCTATCTCTTTTGAAAAAGAGTAGCTAAGTATCTATATTTAGTAGTTTTTGATCTGACTTATTAGCTCTTTAAAAGATATTTTATCTTGAGGGTTGAGATAGTTTTGATAGATAAAATAGTTCGCCAATACTTTTTTTCCATACTTTTTTGTTTCACTATATGTAAGAAGCTCCATACTCAACCACGGTTCATATTTTTTATTTTGAAAAAGCCCTTGCTTTAAACTTCTATTGGTAAACCCTATACCACCATTGTACCCATAGGCGATAAAAAGTGGATTGTTCAATCGATGTTCTAAAAAGTCTAGATGATGATCTGCATATCGTAGATTGGTTTTGGCATCAAGTTGCTGATCTATATCATATGGCTCTTTGAGCTCTTTTGCTAGAGCTTTACTTAAAAATGGCATGATCTGCATTACACCCATAGCATACGCTGTAGAGATAGATGTGGGGATAAAGCGACTCTCTTGTCTTGCTATTGCATAGATCAAAGCTTGCCGATTTTTATCTAGCT
>JAGYNS010000278.1 GCA_018399655.1 Campylobacterales bacterium | reverse complement strand
TGGCATATAGCTGGTAGATAATGAATTAAAAAATGAATGAATGGCACTCTATGAAGCTCTATATTAAGGGAAATTGTACTGAATATTTTTGCTGGCATATTGCTGGCAGCAGGTTAAATTTTAAGCTAGTTTAAAGGTGATTTTTTAAAGATTATGAACTATTACTTAGGTAGTTTATAAAGTTTATGGTATAATAAAGGTATGAAATTTGAATATGATAGCAACAAATTAGATATTAATAAAGAGAAGCATGGTATAGACTTTGAAGAAGCTAAAGTATTATGGGAAGATGACAATCTCTTAGAAGTTCCTTTGCCTTTCAGCCAAGAAGTACGCCATTTATGTATAGGTAAAATTTTGAATAAACATTATTCTGCTGTAATTACATATCGAAGTAAAGCTATTCGTATTATATCTGTTAGAAGATCAAGAAAAGAGGAGATAAACGGCTATGAAAACAGTTAAAGAATTTGATGAGCTTTTTGATAGCGGAGAGGATATATCAGAGTTTGTTGATTATTCCAAAGGAACTAGACCAAACCTTGCTCAAAAGAGAGTGAACCTTGACCTACCAGTTTGGATGATTGAAAAACTTGATAAAGAGGCAAAGAGATTAGGTGTTGCAAGACAAGCTATTATGAAAATGTTTTTAGCTCAACATTTAGAGAAAGCCATTTAACTAAAAAATAAAATAGTGCCAGAGTGGAAGCCCCACTCCAGCACTGAACTTAACTAGCCTCTTTATATTTAGCAATATGCCTATAAAGAGTACTCCTACCAACTCCAAATCTATTAGCAACTTGTTGTGAGGTATTGTTTTGTTTAAGCTCTATGGCTTTTAAAACCTCTTTGTGTGATAGCTTAGGCGGTCTGCCTAATCTTCTACACTCATCTTTTGCTTTTTGTATTCCATAAGCTTGTTTCTCTACTCTTATATCTTCTATAAACTCACTTAGAAAAAAGAGTAGTTCATCAAGGCTGTAACTGTTAGAAGAGATATACTGCTGTTTGGTAGCCTCTAAGATAATCTCTTTTTCTTCAAGAGTAAACATAAGCTCTAAGAGTGTTTGAACACTGCTTGATAAAATTGATAATCTTGTGACTACTAAAGTATCTTTACTTTTTAGTATCTCTATCACTTGAGCTAGTTTTACTTTGTTTTGGTAATTGAGATGCTCTTTTGGTTCAACATAGATTTTAGAGCATCCTACAGCTATGAGTGATTCTGATTGCTCTTCAACTTCTTCTTTTAGAGAAGCTCTGATATATCCAATTTTACTCATCGTATCATCGCTCCTTTTACATCATCATCTGTTGGTTTGATATATCCCATAGTGGTTTTTACATCACTATGACCTATAAACTTAGAAATGATTTTTGCATTGATACCTTTTGCTCCCATTTCAGAGATTAAGCCTTGTCGAAATGAGTGTGAGGTGTAACCAGCTCCTAAGATGGATTTCATTACATCATTCACTTGTGCTATAAAGGTGAGTGGGTGGATGCCTTCTCTTTTGCTTTGGCTGCTTCCTTTGGCTATCACTTTGATTTGTAAGTCGGTATCAGCTGTAATTGTGAACAGTTTTTTAAGCTGCTTTTGAAACTCATCACCTGCAAAGAGTTTTCTCTCTGATTTGGTTTTGGGTAGAAGCAACTTTGTCTCTCCATCTTCAAGTAGCTCTTTGATGTGTGATAGATTCATCTCTTGTAACTCATTGAGTCTTAGACCTGTAAAATATAAAATGCTAAATGCACGAAGTAGATTTTGTTGTGTATTTGGTCGCAGTGACTCATCGCCTCTTACTGCACTCATTAACTTTTTGTACTCAAGTTCGGTAACTGACTCTTTTATCCGTTTGAGTGTTGTTTTTCTTTTAGATTTTGGTTTCATGTCCTTTTCCTTATAATTTTTCCTTG
>JAGYNS010000277.1 GCA_018399655.1 Campylobacterales bacterium | reverse complement strand
CTGAATATTTTTTAAAATCATTTTCAGTAATTGTATCTTTTAGCTTACTAAAGTAGTTTTCATCTTTCGTTTTAACAGCATCTATAAACGCTTCTATCATACTATCTAAATCTTCACTTTTAGTTATATCATTTTGAGAGTTTTGTGTATTTAATGGTCTAAAATATCTATGGAGTTGATACTGTTTATACTCATGCCATTTCTCATCAGAGATAGCTTTTTTGTAGCCTAGCAGCTTTGTGGTATTGTTTATTTTAATAAGATCATTATTTCCAACTTTTAAATAAAATTCACCACTGTCTAAACTATTTAAATCTTTGATTTTTTCTTGCAAAGTAGTATTCATAGCTTCTAATGTTTGATTAGCATTATTACCTATTATTTTTACATTTGAAGCTAGGAGTATCTCTTTTAGAGATGGATCTTTAATATCTGATATAACTTGATTTGAAAAAGTCAAAAATAGTTTATACTTTCTTGTTTCTTTAAGTATGATGGAAATTGCTGGAGCTATAAAGTTGTGAGCTTCGTCTATATATAGATGGGTGTGTACTCTTGATGCTTCAGGTAGTTTTGCTCTTTTTAATGCGATTATTTTAATAAGTTCAGTTAAAAATCTTCCATAGTGTTTATAGCTATTTAGCATATCATCTTTTGGTACTTTAAAGATAATAACCTTACCTTTTGTGTTCATATTTTTTTCTAAATTAACTGTATCTTTACCATTTATTAAATTGGTAAATAAAGGCTCACTAAGTAATTTTTTTATCCTACGCTTTAATGCATCTCTAGTTGATTTTAAATCCTCAAACTCATCTGTAAAAAATTCACTCTCTAATGGGTTCGGACTCTCTTTACCTCTTTTTATTAAATCACTATTTCGCTTATCATTCATAAAGTGATTGAGTTCAAAAAAGTCTCCACCATCTTCTCTTAATAAAACAGAGATACAGTTTTCAAGCATACTTACCATAGAACCAGTGAGTCTATCTTCGGAGTTAATATCTTTTATAATACTTGATATAACTTGTGTCATCTTTGCTATATTTGCTTCTGTTCTATCTTCTAATTCAAAAAGATTTATTGTAGGCGTATAGTTTGCATCTAGTGTAGGATCTACAAATATAAGTCTCTCTTTATCAGGAACTAATCTTACTATTTGATTTGAAAAATCTGAATGAGGTTCTATCAAAATAATGCTACCATCTGCTCTTAACATATCTCTATAGATTAGAGTTTTTAACAGCTCACTCTTTCCAGAGTTAGATTTACCAGTTACATAAGTGTGCTGGTATCTCTGCTGTTCAGGAATCAAACTATCAAAGCTTTCTTCAAATGGATCTAGTGTATTGTTTGTGGATAGAGTATTAGTATATTCAATCTCTTTTTGTTCCATATCTTCAAGAGCATATTTAAAAGATTGACTGTCATCACTGTAAGGCTTTGTCAAATCTGCAGTAGCTCCTATAGCTGCTAGTTCTTGTGAAAAATAGTCTAATATTTCACTTCTTAATGCTGCTTCTAAAGATGATCGTTTTTCTACTAATTTAGTTTGAATGTTTTGCATAGAGTCAACATTAAAGATTTTACACGAGCTTAAAAACTCTTTTAAAAACAATTCAGGCTTATCAAGAGTGAAAAGTATTTGTCCTATTACAGGAACAACTTTTCCCTCGATAAATACTACTTTTTTTACTAAGATTGTATTGATAATATCTCTTAGCTTTTTACGGTTATTTTCTTCTTGTGGTATATGTTCTATATGATAAAAAAGTTTATAAGACACTATCTCTTCTATAGATTTATCTCTAAGCATCTCCTCAGTAATGGTTATGCAGTAATCATTTCCAAATATTGGAATGATGATATGTTTATAGAAAATATCAATTGAGACATCTTTATTATCAACTAGCACTAATGCCTTT
>JAGYNS010000276.1 GCA_018399655.1 Campylobacterales bacterium | reverse complement strand
CAAAACTTTTTGTATAATGTTTACAATACTAAATCAAAGGTCTAAATGGATGCAAAAACAAGAGACACAAAAACTTCGTTCAAAAATTTTAGCCACTTTAAGTATCGCATTTGCAATATTACTTGTATCTATCGTTTACTTATTGCAAATACAACAAAAAGAATCTTTAAAAAACTATAAACAAACTACCGATGAGTATATCCAAAAATCGGTCAACTATACTTTACAAAATACTATCCATCGATATAAAACGATCACCACTAGAATGATAGAGCATTTTGATATCAAATCATTTGTCAACAATAATGACAAAGAGGGCTTATACGCTATTTTAAAACCTAGATTTGATGATCTTCAAGAGGAGAATAGCCATTTTCAAACCATGCACTTTGTCAAAGCAGATGGGAGCTCTTTTTTAAGAGTTCATCAAAAAGAGAAGTCTGGAGACAATATTGCAAAACTGCGTCCAATGCTCCAAGAGATTTTGAAAAACAAACAGCCCCTTATAGGGTATGAGACTGGGCTTTATGCTACAGTATTTCGTATCCTTGTTCCTGTATTTGATGGGGAGAAGTTTTTGGGTTCATTTGGGATTGGGATCCATGCAAACTTTTTTATGGAACATATCTCACGAATGGTTGAGCATAAAGGGGCTTTATTTATCCAGCAACAAGATCTTCAAATCTTTGAAAAACACTCAAAATATGATATTCAGATCGATGGCTTTATGCTACAAACTGACCTAGATAAAAAGTTTCTTACCCTTTTAAAGGAGCTCCCAAAAAACTACAACTTTGAAGATCATCAAACTCTCACACATAATAATAAAAACTATCTTTTACATATAAAAGATGTGGATGATTTTCAAAATACCACCAAAGGGAAATTTCTTTTTGTAGAAGATATCACAGAAGAGATAAAACAGATACAACACACACAATATTTTGTTTTAGCTCTTACTTTGGTATTGTTTCTTATCATTTACGCAACACTTCGATTTTATTTTGTCAAATTTGATACAAAACTCAATAATACTTATGAAACTATTATTGATAACCTTGAATCAAATAAAAACTATCTCAAAGCGATTGAAGACAACTCAGCTAGCATCATCATTACAACTTTCAATGATAAAATCTACAGTGCCAATAAACTCTTTTTTGAGTTTACAAGATACGATTCACTGGAGGCTTTTTCAAAAGATTATACATGTATTTGTGATCTTTTTATCCCAAAATATGGATACCTCCAAAGGGAGATAGATGGGTTGTATTGGATTGATTATATTTTACAAAATCCAAAAAAATCTCACAAGGCTATAATGATTCAAAACAATCAAGAGCATATCTTTAAAGTAACCACCACAAAGGTAAATATCAATGGAAACACTCACTTTATCTCTTCATTTGTTGATATTACAGATATTGAAGAGATCAAAAACCGTTTAAGCTATGCTATCAATGGCTCAAAAGATGGCTTGTGGGACTGGAACCTACAAACCAATGAGATCTATTTCTCCCCGCGATGGAAAGAGATGTTAGGGTTTGGTGCTGATGAGATTCCAGATGATTTACAAGAGTGGAACAAACGAGTTCATCCTGATGATCTAGAGCAAGCACTTGCAGATATCAAAGCTAATCAAGAGGGAAAAACAGACACCTTTGCCAACAAACATCGACTCAAACACAAAGATGGACACTGGGTATGGATACAAGATAGAGGACAAACTATTTTTGATGACAATGGAAAGCCTTTAAGGATGGTTGGGTTTCACACCGATATCACTGAGCAGATGAAAGAGAGAGAATATCTCAATATCCAAGCACGAAGAGCAGAGGCACTGCTTGACCTTCCAAAACTAGCAGAAAAACTTGATGAGAAAGAGTTTATGCAAAAAGGGCAAGAGATCGCTGAAGACCTTACTAATAGTAACA
>JAGYNS010000275.1 GCA_018399655.1 Campylobacterales bacterium | reverse complement strand
AATATGTCACCGCATCTATGGGTCTTGTATGCAAAAGTGCAGATGAGATGAAAGATATCGATGTAATATTCAAAGAGGCGGATGATCTGCTCTATAAGTCAAAGAAAAGTGGGCGAAATCAAGTGAGTAGTCAATGAAGTACTTAGTGCTATGTTTATTCCTTGTAACAATCTCTTTTGCAAAAGAGTATAAAATAGGATTTGCTCAAGACACACTGGCAAATGATTGGCGAAAAGCACAAGTAGAAGAAGCTATAAAAGAGGTTGGCAAATATGATTTTTTAAGCATTACTATCAAAGATGCAAAAAGTTCTATGTCAAAGCAGATACTTGATATAGAACTCTTTATAAAAGAGGACTACGATTTTATCATCACAAGTCCTATAGAGCCTACAATCACTTCGTTGGTCTTAGAAAAAGCAATCAAAAAAGGGATAAAGGTGATACTTATAGATAGGGGGATCAAAGGAGATGCATATACTACTTTTATAGCACCAGATAATTATAAAATAGCCAAAGAAGCGGCAAACTATCTTTTGAAAAAGATGAACTATAAAGGGACCGTATTAATGCTTCAAGGGGTTAGTGGAGCTACTCCAACAGTGCTTCGTGAAAAAGGATTTGAAGAGGTAGCAAAAGAGTATAAAGATATAAAAATCATTAAAAAAAGAGCCAACTATCTTAGAAGTGATGCAATTAAGGCACTCGAAGAGATATACAAAGAGAAAGTAAAGTTTGATGCAATTTTTTCTCACAGTGATAGTATGCTTATAGGTGCACGAGAGGTGATGAAAAGGTATAAAAATAGTATAAATATTCCAACGGTAGGGATAGACTACATAAAACCTGCCAAAGAAGCGATCTTAAATGGAAGCCAAAGTGCAAGCTTTACCTATCCAACGTGTGCCAAAGAGGGTGTACAAGCTATAGTCTCCATTATCAAAGGGGAAGATATAGCAAAGAGAAATATTATAGATACCCAGATGGTAGATAAAAAGAATGCCAAAAAAATAGATCCTATTTTTTAAGGAAAAACTATGAATCTTAAAACAAAAAGCTTGATAAGTGTATTGCTCTTAACAGTGATAGTATCGGTAATAGTAGGATATATCACCATAAAAAAAAGTGATGAGATTTTACAACATAACCTCAAAAAAGAGATAAAAGTAGATAAACAAGCAATAAAAAATCATATCAATAAAACAAAGGCAAAAATCAAACAGGTCTCAAAAAGTTTTGCTCAAAGTCAAGAGATGATCTCAGCATTGAATCTTGTGTCAAACTATGAGGATAAAAAGAACTATCAAGCAGTGATATTTGATAGAGAAAAACAGCTTGTATTGGAGTATTTGGAGCGATATTTTTTAAGTGATGAGTTTTTTGAGATGCGATTATATGATAAAACTTTGAATCTTATAGCCAAAAAAACA
The DNA here is from genome assembly GCA_018399655.1 of Campylobacterales bacterium. Taxonomy (GTDB): domain Bacteria; phylum Campylobacterota; class Campylobacteria; order Campylobacterales; family Arcobacteraceae; genus JAIOSF01. The sequence continues at coordinate 511 of JAGYNS010000275.1, read as the reverse complement.
TTTCATCCGGCATTAGGTGAAAGTGGCTATGTGATTTATGATGAGGGTGTAGCCTATTTTAAAAGTAATACGCAGCTTACAAAAATTGGCAAGAACACTATGTTAAGCAAAGATTCTGTAGGAAAAACAAAAACAAAATATGAAAATGGCTACTATAAAATTTGTCACAATAATGTTGTAGAGCTTGAAGAGCAAAAAGTAGGATATGTCAGTATCGTTTATTATTTTGGAAAAAAAGAGATAAATTCTTTAGAAAAAAATCTCATCTATCCTATCTCTCTTTTTACACAAGCACCGCAGGAAGAAGTTTTTGATATAACTGTCTTCGATAAAGAATTAGAAATATATATTAAACATAAAATAGATTTTAGTTATATTGAAAAAAAACATCAAGAGCTTATTGCTAATCTTGTTTTAGCAATTATCTTGATAACTATTTTTATATTTTTATTGTTTTATATTTTTCTTCACAAGGAGATACTAACACCACTGTATAGGCTGCAAGAGTCAC
>JAGYNS010000274.1 GCA_018399655.1 Campylobacterales bacterium | reverse complement strand
GTTTCAAAACTAAAAGGAACTATCATAGCAATAAATGCTGTAAGTTGTGATGTAGCATGATGGATAGGAGAAAGGCTATTCTCTTGACTCTCACCGCTTAAGATATCACGAGCCCCCTCTGCATAATAATAACCATCATTTGTATTGATCATCAATTCGCCGTTAAACTTAAACTGCTCATGCGCAGCAAACTGCTCTACCCAAATAAGGCGCATAGCAATACTAAAGACGAAGGCTATCGCTATTAACAATACAGTGCTTTGATTTTGTGTTTTTATCATATCTCTTCTTTAGATCTAGATTTTAAAAGGGCTATTTTAACAAAAAAATCACACTTTTTTGCTAGTTTAGAGTTTTTTTAATGCTATTGCAGATCATCACGACATCATCTTTGGTCATAGTGGTGCTACTTGCCACACAGAGCCCTTTGTCAAAGAGCATCTCACTTGTACCATCAGTCAATGCTTTAGCACCACCAAAAAGTGCTTGCATATGCATCGGCTTCCAGAGTGGTCTGCTCTCTACATTGATCTCTTCGAGTGCTTTTATGATCTTTTCATACTTAGTGTTTTGAAAGGTCATCGCCGTAAGCCATCTATTGCCACGACTATTTTCAAGTTCTGGCATAAACTCTATCTCGTGAACATCACGTAAGCACTCTTTGTACCACTCAAATATCTTCCGTTTTTTTTGCACACGCTCCTCTATCACTTCCATCTGGGCCACCCCTATAGCGGCTAATACATTACTCATTCTATAGTTATATCCATATTCAAGGTGTTCATAGTGCAGATAAGGTTCTTTTGCTTGGGTGCTATAAAATTTTGCTTTTTCAATCCACTCATGATTATCACTTACAAGCATACCTCCACCACTTGTGGTAAGTATCTTGTTCCCATTAAAGCTATAGACCCCAAAATCTCCAAAAGTTCCTGTATGTTTGCCATGATAAGTTGCACCAAGACTCTCAGCTGCATCTTCTATGAGATATACTCCATGCAGTTTACAAATATCAGCAATTTTTTCAATACCTGCGCACATCCCATACAAATGAGTTACTATCAAGGCTTTTGGTTTTTTCTCACACTCACAAAGATATTTGTTTAGTAGTTTTGGAGATAAGTTCCATGTCTCCTTATCACTATCTATAAAAACTGGATTTGCTCCTTGATAAATGATAGCATTAACAGAGCCTATAAATGTAAAAGTCGATGCCAAAACATCATCACCACTACCCACATCCAAAACCCTTAGTGCCAGATGAATAGCAGCCGTACCGTTTACAACTGCAAGAGCATTTTTAGTTTTTGTGTAGTTTTGTATACTCTCTTCAAATTTATTGACATATTCCCCAAGTGGAGCTATGTAATTACTCTCAAATACCTTTTCTATATACTTTAACTCATTTCCACTCATATGTGGGGCACTTAGAAAAATTCTTTTATTCATGTATATCCTCTATTTCTCTGCATGGGCTACCATATGCTTTTTTAAAATTGTTAATATTGTTTACTACGGTTGAACTAGCTCCAACTATTGTATTATGACCTATAACTATACCTTGAATCACATTAGAGCCAATTCCAAGATGGGTAAATTTCCCTATTTTCACATCTCCGGCAAGTGCAACATTGGGTGAAATATGTACAAAATCATCTATCACACACTCATGTTCTATTATACAAGCAGAATTCAGTATCACACCTTTGCCTACAGTAGCTTTTGCATTTACTATAACATTTGGCATTACCACGGTTCCTTGTCCTATAGTGGAACTTGATGATATTGTGCTACTAGGATGTATCAGCGAAACTATCTCAAAACCACTATCGTTGACCCTCTCAAAAAGTTTTGCTCTTATTTTATTGCCGCCTATACCAAAAGCTATTGGAATAGATCTATTCTCTTTTATATCTTCAAAAGTTGGGTACTCATTTTCTCCA
>JAGYNS010000273.1 GCA_018399655.1 Campylobacterales bacterium | reverse complement strand
ATTCCTAAGAGTTTCGTGTTTTTAAATTTTAGTTAAAATTATAAAGAAAATTATGAAAACAACTTTTTTCAAACTTTTTCTAACGAATTTTATATTATAATATTTTTTTATAAAGAGTGGGAAATGGGAAAGATTAAATATTTACTAATAGGTACAATGCTAACAAATGTACTTTATGGAACAAGTTTGCGAGATACTATAGAGGAGACTTTGAATAACAACCCTTCAATAGTAGCCGAACATATCAATCGTGACGCATATTTAAAATATGTAGATCAAGAAAAAGGTGACTATCTCCCTACAATTGATCTTGATGCTTTTGTAGAAAAGTCAAAAACACACAATAATCCAGATACTCCACCACCTGCACAAGGGTGGAGTGAAAAAGATGGATGGAATGCTGCACTGAAAGTAAGCCACATACTTTATGATGGTGGACTGACACCCTCTGAAGTGGAAGAGTTTATCCAAGAGTACAACGCAAATAAATATAGTAGTATAGCTACAGTTGAAGGTACTATATATGAAACGATCCAAGCGTATGTTGATCTTGTAAGTGCTCAAGAGCTTATGGCATTGGCTCAAAATAATATTCAGATCCATGAAGAGTATCTTCAAATAGCAAAAGAGAAAGAGGAGATAAGTGGAGAGGTTCTTGAAACTCACCAAGTAAGTTCAAAGCACCATGATATTTTAGATAGCTACTTAGAGCAAGAAAATGAAAAACTCTCTGCACTTAGTTTGTATAAAAAACTTGTAGGGAATGAGTTACAAGGTGATGTATGTAGACCTATAGTAGATGATACATTTGTCCCTCAAACACTTAAAGAAGCGGTAGAATTAGGGGTGCGAAGAAGCTTTAAGATCAAAGAGCAAATTGCAAAAATAAATAAACAAAGGGAAAAAATAGCTCAAGAAAAAGCGGCATATCTTCCAACAATTACCGCAGAGTTTCAAGCTAGTGCAGATGATGATCTTGAATTAGAAGAGAATGGAAGACAAGAGATCTATAGAGGGAGAATCTACCTAAGCTGGAATCTATTTAATGGTGGAAAAACTTACCATGCTACACAAAAAGAGATACTGTTTTTAAAAGAGGAGCAAAAAAGGCTTGATGAGATCACAAATGAGGTGATCGATGAGGTTACCAATGCGTATAATAGCTACTTTAATAAAAAAGACAGAGTTGAAAACTTAAAAAAATATGTTGAAGCAAATCTCAATATTTTAAAAGTGTATAAAAAACAACTAGCAGATGGGACAAGAACCTTTATTGATATCTTAAATGCAGAATCGGAACTATATAGATCAGATATAGATAAGATAGATCAAGAGTTTGAATTGACCATGACCTATTATGATCTTATGAATAAGATGTCGATGCTTAGTGATGTGATTTTGATGCAAGAGAAGCAAGTGTGTTCTAAGTATACATTTACCCCTAGAGATAGAGGGATGGAGCAAGTGGATGAGCCACAATTAAGCGATGATCTTAAAGATCTATTTATGGAGGAGCAGTCTTTAGATCAAAATACTGAACCAACAAATGATGAAGCTTTGAAAATAGAAGAGTTACCACAAGAGGAGAGTATAGAGGATAGACTTGATGATATTTATGGATTGAGTCAAAGCCAGATCAATACACTCTCACTGAACTCTAAAAATTCTCAAACAAAGGTAGATAAGTATAAATATACTATAAATCTTGCAACAGTAGAAAGTGAGAATGAGTTTCATCAGTTTCTTAAGCATTACTCTTTAGATGGAAACAATATAAGTACATATAGATTTGGGGAAGATAACCAGCTGATAAAAGTTTTGTATGGAAAGTTTGAAACTTTGAAAGAAGCAAAAAAAGTATTGAGTAGATTTGATAATAGTTTGAAAAAATATGTTTTTATAGATAATTTATCAAAACATACAAAGCTTAAAAGGTAGTAAAAGCTAATAAAGGCATTTTAAATGGATAAAAACGAAATT
>JAGYNS010000272.1 GCA_018399655.1 Campylobacterales bacterium | reverse complement strand
CTGGAATATAAAAAAGATTCACTCAAAAAGTGTTATAGAGCAGATTTACACAAAAGATTTAAAGCGGTTTACTCTTGAATACAACAACCTTACATCTATCGACATTCAGAATTATAGGCAATCGGCGGAGAAGATTTTGCACTATCTTGGATTGATAAATAAGAGATTTGAAGTGAGCATCTATCCGAAAAAAAACAAAAGTGTACTTCTTAGCTTTTATAAGCTTCCAGAGTTCTATGAGATTGAGATGGGTATCTTTAAAAAAGAGTTTTTACTGTTGGGAATCTACGAAAAAGGCTTTTATTATCGCTCATTGGATACCTTAGACCATCATTTGATAGTAGGAGAAAGTGGAAGCGGCAAGAGCAACTTTATGCACTTGCTTAATCTCAATTTTTTGTTTAATCTGCACCGCATTAATAAAATGTATATGATTGATTTAAAGGGCGGTGTGGAGCTTAAATCCTATGAAAATATAGATAAAATTCAGTTTGTAAGCGATATTGAGCGGTTAGACAACTTACTTGATGATGTACTGATACATTTAAAGCGGACACAAGAGCTAATGCTAAAAACTGGGGTTAGAAAGTTGAACAACTTCACACTTCTTGTATTCGACGAAATAGGTGCTATAAGTGTTTACCCAGATAAAAAAATCCGTGAGTCAATTTTTAATAAACTTGCTTTAATAGCGATGCAAGGGCGGTCATCTGGCATTTTACTGTTTCTGTTCGGGCAAAAAATCGATAATACTATCCTGCCTACTTCTGTTGTAAATAATGTCCAATCAAGAGTTTTAATGAAAACAAGCAGTGATTACAATATTAATATTATAGACTTGAAGGACAACATTAGGGAAAGAATCACTGCCACTGAAATTCAAGACTTCAATAAAGGTCGAGCCATCATCAAGGATGGTTTAACATCAAATAAATATCTAATCCAGTTCCCTCTTATCTCAGATAGTTTCCTCTCTTCTATTCTCTCTTACTATACCAACAAACAAACACTTTTATAGCGACTCACAAGCCCATTTATGGGCTGGGGAGTTGCCCTTGACTTACTTTATAGAAAGTGTCAGCTGTTTTGTATTAAAGCACTAAGTTATAGTAATGCTGGTAAGATTCTACATGCAAAAAATAGAAGCGATAAAAGAAATTATTGAAGACTTGTTGAGTATCAGAAAAAATCAATATGACCAGTATGTGGATTCACTTATTGAAAAAAGCTGGGCTGAAGATATTATGAATGACGGAAGAAAACCTTTATTCAGAGAGATACTTCATGAGATAAATGGTACTAAAGAAAAAGATGCAGACGAAATATGGGAAGATTTTGTAACTGAATTTGATGCACCATTAGTAAAGCTAAACAATCTTTTAGAAGTTGAAGACAGAAATGATGAGGTCTTAGAGATTGAAAAAAATATGGTGAGACTTAACAGCAAAAAAATATTGACTGTGAAAGATTTAGAAGAGAAGTACAGCATTTCAAAAAGCACACAGAAGCAATATCGTAGCAGGCTATATAATGCGTTACCGTACCATCAAAAAGTTCAAAATGGCAAGATTACATACAATGTGGACGAAGTGGAGCAGTGGCTTGAAAATCAGCATAAATAACATTTTGGAGTACATAAAAAAGTACATAAGTAATTTTATATACCTTTATAAAAGCCTAAAAATAGGAGCTAAAAATGATAAAATCCATATGTGGGGTAATGGATTATAAGTTTTTGAGTGCTTCTTGGTACTCATGAGGGTGGTTGAGATTGCTAAAAGCTTCGTTTTGCTCAAACTCTACGAAGTTTGTTTTGACATTTTTGAGTAAAAATCCAAGTTTGTGATTCTCCTCATCGAGCATCTTCTCAAACTCCCCTTCTAGAGAACGATGGTAGATCCCACACATCGGTTCCATCCCATGGCTTGAGCGTGCTATGGTAGCATCTACATCCAAAAGCTCTTTATCACTCTGTATAAGT
>JAGYNS010000271.1 GCA_018399655.1 Campylobacterales bacterium | reverse complement strand
TCAAAACTGATCGAGCAGTTAAGAAGATTTATCGATGATAATGGGTGGCTTGAAAATAAAAGGATACTAGAGCTTTGCAAATCGATAGAAAAAACAGCCCTAGAGATCAAAAGTGATACTCCAACGAAAAGGGGATTTATCACCATAGATGGGGTAAAAGCCAACATTAAAACCCCCTTTGAAAATTCACTTTATACTCTAAAAGAGGAGAAAAAATTAGTCTCAGAACTTATAGAAAAAGATATCGATATCGATCTTGATACATTTTACCATCAGTTTTTTATAGATGAAGAGAGACTCAAACACCATATCAAAAAAATACTGCTTCATAAACCTCAATGCACCATAGAAGATATCAATAAAGAGTTTGGGATAACAAAAGGAATAGCTGAGCTCATAGGGTATCTAAGTATCGCCAAAAACTCTTCAAACGCTTTTGTTGATGAGAGTGTAAAAGTGCGAATCACAATAGAAGATTTTGATGGAGATACTAAAACAGTATCGATGCCTAAGATTGTATTTGTGAAGTGATTGACTTCACAAAATAAAAATTGTATAATAAATAAAAAGACAATATTAAAAAATATGACTACTTTTAAAAGGAGTACGAGATGACAAAAAAGATGAAAATAGGACTAAGGGAGCTTGCAAGAAACACAAAGCTTATAGATGAGTATGATTATCTTGAGATTGAAGATAAAAAGACCCATACCCCAAAGGGGATCTATGTGAGTGAAAAGTATGCGGAGCTTATCAAAAATCATATCGAAGCTGAAAAACAAAAAAGAATCCAAGAGCATTTGGAGATAATAGAAAAATTTGCAGGCAAATTTGAAATGGAAGATAGGTTTAAAGGGCTTAGTGGAGTAGCTTTAAAAGAGGAAGTTGCAAAGGCTAAATGTGGAATGTAGCAAAATATATTTTGATACTAATATCGTTTTAGATCTTTTAGATGAAAATAGACCATTTAGAGATCACTCGATGAAACTTTGGAATCTAGTAGCTCTTTATGAAATAGATATATTTATCAGTGAAGATATTCTAAGTACAGTTTATTATATTCATAAAAACAAACAACAAGTTTTAGAATTTTTCAAATCTATTCAACCTATTTGGAATATTGTTCCATTTGGCAAAGATGTGATAACTCAAGCTATAGAGATCTCTCTAGAACAAAATATCGATTTTGAAGATACCCTGCAGTGTCTTTGTGCCAAAGAGAATGGTTGTGATTTCCTTATATCAAACGATGGTAAGTTTTATGATTGTGGTGTAGATATTATCACATCTGAAGAGTTTTTACAAAAGTTTGGAGAAAAGCTTGAACACTGAAGCAAAAACTGCCATTATCCTTTTACTCAAAGGGATATTTTACAAAGAGGATAACGAAAAAGCTTTTTATGAGCTGATCGAAAATAGTTTAGGTTCTATCACTGAGTATTTTGAAACCATAGGGCTTACGGTGTGTATAGAAGAGGATGATGGGTATGCGTATCTTAAAAATATAGAGTATGAAGATGATCAAAATGCTCTTCCAAAACTAATAGCTAGTAGAGCACTTAGCTACAAAGTATCCCTTTTATGTGTGCTTTTAAGACAAAAGATAGCTCTATTTGAGAGTGAGTTTGAAAACGACAGAGCCATCATCTCAAAAGAGGATATCATCTCCAATCTGCTTTTATTTTTAGATGTGAAGTTCAACGAAGTGAAGATACAAAAAGAGATCGAAACCACCATCAATAAAGTAGAAGAGTTAGGCTTTATCAAAAAGTTAAAAACAGATGAGATCTCCTATGAGATCAAGCCCTCTATCAAAGCATTTGTCAACGCAAATTGGCTAAGTGATTTTGATACAAAACTTCAAGAGTACAAGGAAGCTAAAATATGGAGCTAAGATTTGATTTTGCTACAGATGATACAAAAGCTGGATTTCGTCTAGATTCTTTTGAAGCGTACAACTGGGGAACTTACGATAAAAAGATAGTAAAACT